>JAICYA010000089.1 GCA_025934455.1 Rudaea sp. | reverse complement strand
GTTCGAGTCGGCCCGGCTCGAGAGAATGCCGAGCCAGCGCATCCCGGACGACCTGCAGCAAATCGCCGCGGTCGATCTGCGCGGAAGAAATGTTCGCGCCGACAGGCACGATCGGTATTCCGGCCGCCTGCCACGCCGCCTGCTGCGCGCAGACGCGTTCGATGACCCAACCGCCGATCGGCACGATTAGCCTGGTCTTCTCGGCGGCACCGATGAATTCGATCGGCCCGATCAGGCCGCGTTCGGGATGTTGCCAGCGGATCAATGCTTCGGCTCCGACGATTTCGCCGCTGCGCATATCCACGCGCGGCTGGTACGCCAGAACAAATTGTTCGAGTTTGAGGGCCTCGCGCAGCTGCGCTTCCAGGGTCAAGGTTTGCGCCGCGCGCGCGCTCAATTCCGCGGAGAAGTAGGCGAAGCGCTCGTTGGACGCTTTGGCGTGCTTGAGCGCGGATTCGGCGTGGTCGAAGTCGAAGTGTCCGTCGCCTGGGTCCGCATCGTCCGGATACTGTGCAATCCCGGCCCGTACCAAGACGGATAGCGCCTGTCCGCCGATCAGGAATGGCGCGTCGAACGCCGCAAAGACTCGTTCGAGCAAGTTCTGGGCGTGGGTACTGTCTGGCGACAGTTCGGCGACCGCGAAATTGTCGCCGCCGACCCGGCCGAGCGCGCCCGCCTCGCCCACGACTTTGCGCAGACGCTCGCCGGTCACGCGCAGCAGTTCGTCGCCCAGCGCACGGCCATAGCGCTGGTTTATCTCGGTGAAATTCTCCAGGTCGACGGCGCAGACACACAGACGCATCTTGTCCCGGCGCACAATATTCTCGAACTGGAGCAGGCGTTCGCGGAATGCCTGCGCGTTCATCAATCCGGTCAACGGGTCGTAATAGGTCAGCTGTTTGAGCTGTCGTGCGGTGTTCGCGTACTCAAGCGCGTAAGACAAATCGCGGGTCAGCCAATCGAGCAGAGCGATCTCGTCGGCGTCGAAGAAATCCGCCTCCGCGGCCAGGAAAACCAGCGCCGAAACCGCTTTGCCGGATACGAACAAGGGAAACGCGGCGCCGGAGCGGATGCCGCGCCTCACCAGTTGTTCGCGCGTGGGCAGGAACGAGTCATCGGAGAGCAGGTCGTTGACGACCACCGGTTTGGCCGTGCGCAAGGCGCGCCAGATGAGCTGATTCTCGTCCGGGATCGTGTGGCGGGCGAAATCGATGAAATTCGCCGCATCCGTGGCGACCCCGTCGATGGCGATGGTGCGCAGGTGGTCCTTGACTGGGTCGATTTCCGCCGCCCAGGCGAGCGCGAACACGCCCTCGGCGACGGCGACGCGGCAGGCGTCGCGGAGCAGTTCAACGCGATCCTGCTGACGCAGCATGGCCGAATGAATGCCGCCAATGACGGCGCGAATCCGGCTCAGGCGTGCGATCCGGCGCTCTTGCTGCTTTTGCGCGGTCCTGTCTTCGAGCAAGGCGATTGAGAAAGCGGGCATGCCGTCCGCGCCGCGCACCAATGTCGCGGTGAAGACGCCCCACAATTCGCCGCCGTCCTTGCGGCGGTACGTTCTTTCGATCTGGTAGTGGTCGATCTCGCCGCGCAGCAACTGTTCGCGCAGGCTGCTTGAGGCCGCGCTTTCCGGGGCGCCGACCTGCGCCCCGGTCATCCTCTGCAGTTCCTCCGCTTCGTACCCGAGCATCTGCGCCAGCATCGGATTGACCCGAACGAGCCGGCGACTGGCCGCATCAACAATGGCGATACCCAAGCCGGCCTGTTCGAAGACCGCGCGGAAGCGATCCTCGCTTTGCCGCATTTGTACTTCCGCGCGTTTGCGTTCGCTGATGTCGCGGATCACGGCCAGGATTTTGTCTTCGGGCATCAGCGTCGCGATGGCTTCGACGTTCACGCGCGAGCCATCCTTGCGCACGAGGGTCCATTCCGCTTTATAGTCCGCGCCGCTGCCGATGATGTCGAGTGCGGGGGCGACTAACAGCGCCGCCGCCGGCTCGACAATATCGCCCGCGCTCTTGCCGATCAGTTCGTCGCGCGAATATCCGAGCATCTTGCACATGCTCGGGTTGGCGTCGAGGTACACGCTGTCGCGATCCGCGGTCAGGATGCCGTCGGGCAAGTATTCGAACAACTGCCGGTAGCGCTCCTCGCTCAGCTTGTGGGCATCTTCCGCCGCGAGACGCGCGGAAATGTCGATGCCGATTCCGACCAGACAGGCGGCACCGTTCAACCGCACGCGGCGTCCGGTCAAAAAATACGGAAGCGAGCGGCCATCCTTGGTGACGAATTGCGCTTCGACCGTGGCCTCGCCGCTGGTGAATACCTCTGCGATCCGGCTCTCGACCAGCGCTTGCTCGGCGACGGAGAAGAAATCCAGCGGGTGCATCCGCGCGATTTCCTCCGGCGCATAACCCGATACCAGCTCGAACTGCCGGTTCCAGAGCAGGAAACGGCGGTTCTCGTCATACAGATAGAGAATGCCGGGCACGCTCTGGATCATCGCGTTAGTGAACTGCCGCTCGCGCTGCACGGCGAGCTGCGCCTCGTGCGCCACCTGTTCGCGCGCCAGGTTGGCAAGCCCGAAGCCGACGTCCATGGCAGCTTCTTCGAGCAAGGCGATTTCCCGCTCCTGGAAAAAGTCGGCTTCTTTCGCGTACACCACTAGCGTGCCGGCCACGCGGCCGTCCTCGCGGATCGGGAATGCTGCTGCCGCGCGCAAGTTCGCGCGCTCCAATTCATCGCGCCATGGCTGCATGGCCGGGTCGTGCAATGCGTCGTTGCAGATGTGGCGGCGTCCGCTGCGGAAGGCGATTCCGGCCGGACCGCGTCCTTCTGCCCGGTCATCTACGTAAACGCGAACGCTGCGCACATATCCATGGTCGTCGCCGCTGACCGCGATCGGCGCAAGCAGGTGCGTTTCGGGGGCGTACCAGCCGATCCAGGCCAGCGCAAAGCCTGCGTCTTCGACCAGGATCCGGCAGGTACTCTGCACCAGTTCCTCGCGCGTACGTTTCCAGACGGTGGTCTGGTTGATCCGGCTCAAGGCGTGATAAAGACGCGACAACTGCTGCGCATCGCGTTCGCGTCGCCGCAGTTCCGAAACGTCGCGCGCGCTCTTGGAAATGCCAACGATCGCGCCCGTCGCGTCCCTGATCGGCGACATCGTGATGGAAACCTCGATCAGGCGGCCATCCTTGGTGCGCCGCACCGTTTCGAGCTGGTCGATCCGGTCCCCGCGAGCGATCGTCTGCAGGATCCGGTCTTCCTCGTCCTGCCGATCCGCAGGGATGATCACGCGGATTGAGGTGCCTATCATCTCGTCGCTGCGGTAACCGAACATTTCCTCGGCACGCCGGTTCCAGCTGGTGACGCCGCCGCGCAGATCCTCGCTGATGATCGCGTCCCGCGAGGACTCCACGATCGCGGCCAGGTGCATCGCGGCGAGCTCGGCCTGATCCTTTTCGGAGATCGGATTCGCCGCTGCGCGCAGCACGCCCGGCTCGCATTGCGCCAGCAATTGACGGGCCACAGTCAACAGCAGCTCGCGCTGGCGAGCGCTCAACCGGCGCGTCTTGCGGTCCATGACGGCCAGTGTCCCAAATACCTTGCCGTCGGCTGTGGCCAGCGGCACCGCGGCACAGAAGGCGATACGGGATTCGGAAGCCGACGGCGCGCCGCCGCTGAAACGCGGATCGCGCGTGACGTCAAGCACGACGATCGGGGCGCGGCTGGCGCTGGCGTGCCGACAGAACGCCATCGCGTCGAGCGCTTGCTCCGAGGTCAATCCGATTGCCGCGAGGGGTTCCTGACGGCTTTCGTCGCCCAGCGAAATCAACGCGATCGGCATGGCGCACAGGCCCGCGGCCATGGCGGCGAACGCGCGTGCGGATGCTTGCGTCGACCCGACGCTCGAATATTCGCCAAGTGCCGCTGCCTGAAGCGATTTGTTCATCGCGGGGTGGCTCGATCTACTGGCTGGGTTGAGCCGTTTGATCATACATCCAACGGCGCGCCGATCCGAACGCCAGCCTAGTAAGTAATTGCACGGATTGCGACGGTCGGCGGCGCTTCCTATGATGCGCTCCGGAAACCCTGCATATGCCCGCGCTTTTCAGTCCGGCGGGTCGAGCGGGGTCCGGCGTCGGTCGCCGACGGCGATCGATCGTGTAACCCGAACCCGGTTCGGAATGGGCGGCATCATGAATACGAGCAATGCGAGCGAATGCGAAGTTGCACCGGCGCTGCCTGACCGAGCGTCGAGTTCGACTTCGACCGAGATCGCGTTCAATCTGGTCAAGTTCGTCGATGCGACGGTCGTGCCGGCGTTGATATTCGACGCCGACATGCGCGTGCAGTACTGCAATCGCGCGGCGAAGATTTTCGCGCAGCGAATCAATCCGAAGAACAAAGCCTGCGAACCGGAATTCGTGCGCGACTTGCATCCGGACCTGGTTTCCACGGAAGCGCTGTATATATGCCGGGGCGTCGGCAACTGGATCGGCGAGATCAAGCTCGATGTCACCGGTGAACTGAAGCGGGTTGCGTTGGTGCAGATTTCCGCGCTCGGCGCGAACCGCTCGCCACCGTATGGCCTGTGCGTCCGCGACGTGACCTGGGAACACGCCCGCGAAGCGGAACTGCATGCGCGTAACGCCGAATTGGAAGTCGCCAACGCCCGGCTGAAGGGTGTGCAGGAACAGGTCATCCAGACCGAGAAACTGGCATCGATCGGTCAGCTTGCGGCCGGCGTGGCGCACGAGATCAACAATCCGATCGCCTACGTGAAGTCGAATCTGAATTCGCTGCAGCAGTACACGGCCAACTTGTATTCCACCGCGAAGACCTTTGCCGACGCGGTCATGGACCCGGACGACGCGGTTGCCGTCGACAAGGCGGCCCAGCTCGGCCGGCAGATCGATCTCGAGTCGGTCGCAACCGACGTCAAGGAACTGCTCGCGGAGTCGCGCGCGGGCATC
Source organism: Rudaea sp. (assembly GCA_025934455.1). The sequence goes on along the minus strand of JAICYA010000089.1, from coordinate 2,457 downwards.
GACCGGGTTTGCAAGATCGTGAGCGACTTGAAGGATTTCTCGCGCCGCGATCAGACCGCGGATTGGGTGTGCACGGATCTGCACAGCGGTCTGGAATCGACGCTGAACATCGTCTGGAACGAGCTCAAGTACAAAGCGCAGGTCGTCAAGACGTTCGGCGATCTGCCCCTGGTCGAATGCCTGCCGTCGGAATTGAACCAGGTATTCATGAACATCCTCATCAATGCGGGCCAGGCGATCAAGACGCACGGCGTGATAACGGTCAGCACGGAACACGTGGGCGACAAGGTACGCGTCTCGATCGGCGACGATGGCGAGGGCATTCCCGCCGAGGCGTTGCCGCGGATTTTCGATCCGTTTTTCACCACCAAGGCGGTCGGCGGAGGCACCGGGCTGGGCTTGGCGATTTCCTATGGCATCGTGGCCAAACACCATGGCACGATCGAAGTGACCAGCGTGCCGGGCCAGGGCACGCTGTTTTTGATCGAGTTACCGATCGCACAACCCCACCTGGCCTCGAAGGAGTAATTCCGATGTACCGCGTTTTGTTGCTGGATGACGAACCGTTTATCCTCAATGCGCTGCGGCGCTGTCTGACCTCGATCGACGCTGGCCAGCTCAATGGCGAGGCACTGCGCGCGGAAGCGTTCACGTCGTCCGATGCGGCGCTCGAGCGCTGCGAAGAAAGCGAGTTCGATCTCGTGATTACCGACTATCGGATGCCGGTGATGAATGGCGTCGAATTCCTGACCCGGTTGATGGACATCCAGCCGGAGGTGCCGCGCGTCATCATTTCCGGATTTGCCGATCGCGCCGCGATCATTGCCGCGGTCAACGAGGCGCAGTTGACCCGCTTCATTGAAAAGCCCTGGGACGATCGCGAACTCCAGCGCGCGGTGATCACGATACTGGCGGGCACAAGCAAGCGCGGCGCCGGCGCGGGTGCGCTGAGCAGTGACCGACAACTTCGGCGGTTGGAGATGGAATGCCCGGGCATTACGCAGGTCGAGCGCGCCGAAGATGGCGGCATCCCGATCGCAGTGGAAGACCTACATGCGTGACGCGACCGGCCAACCGACCCGGCTGGCTTGCACTTATCCGGCTAGGTCCTGATCGAGAACGGCGTGAAATCGGTATCGCGGTCGTAGTAATCCTCGCTCTCCGCGCGCTTGAGCGCGGCGACAACGCGGTAGGTGAGCGGCGTGGCGAGGACTTCCCACAGCACCTTGAGCGAGTAGTTCGACGCCATCACGACGAACACCATTTTCGTGTCCCATACGCCGAGGAAGGCCAGGGGATAGAACACCAGCGAGTCCACGCCTTCGCCGCAGATGGTCGAGCCGATGATGCGCGTCCACAGCGCATTGCCATTTGTCCATAATTTCATTTTTGCCAATGTGTACGAATTGACGAATTCGCCGCAGAAGAACGCCGTGATCGAGGCGAGCACGATGCGCGGGGTCTGGCCGAAGATCGACTCGTAGGCGGCCTGTTCGTGCCAGCCGGCGGCGGGAGGCAGCTTGACCACGACGGTCGCCATGATCGAGGCGAACACCAGCGCGGTCAGGCCCGACCAGATCACGCGGCGCGCGCGGGCGTAGCCGTACACCTCGGTAAGGATGTCGCCGAAGATGTACGAGATCGGAAAAAACAGCACGCCGGCGCCGAACGTGAATTCGCCGATCAGCGGCAGATGCACCTGCGCTACTTTCGCCGGTCCGATCAAATTCGAGCACAGTATCGTGCAGACAAAGGCACCGAGGATGAAATCGTAGTAGCGGTAAGTGCGGGGTGGTGGGTTTGCCATTTCGCGATCCGGCGACGGAATGGCCTAGCATGCATTGCGCTGGCGGATTTCGCCAGCCCGTGCAGGGTCGATAACCGTCAAGGCGCGCGCACGGTGGCCCGCGCTGCCAGTGGATGCTCGCAAGATGTTCGCTCATGGCGTAAGGTTTCCGCTGCCGTGCTGGTCGATTGTGCGGCATTGCCGAGGAGTTAGCCATGCGGATGAGCCGGCTGTTTTGTGCGCTGTTGCTGTGCCTGGCCGCGTTGCCTGCAAGTGCCTCCAAGCCCGCGCTGGCCTGGCAAGGCAAGGGCGCGGATGGCCATGAAATCCACTTCGATCCGCAGCACCTGCGCCATCCGGCGCTGTTGCTGTTCTGGGCGACGTGGTGCCCATACTGCGAAGCACTGATGCCGTATTTGCAGGATGTCTACAATGCGACCGGTCGCGACAAGCTCGATGTCTATGCGATCGACATCAAGGACGACGGACACCCCGCCGCGACATTGCGCGAGCGCCATCTGACCTTCACCCTGGTGCGCGACGGCGACGCGATCGCCGATGCCTATGGCGTGGAAGGCACGCCGGGCCTTTTCCTCGTCGATAAAAAGGGCGACATCGTTTACCAGCACAGCGGCGGCGACGAGCCGACGCAGGTCGAGGCGAAGCTGCGC
>JAICYA010000106.1 GCA_025934455.1 Rudaea sp. | reverse complement strand
GGCTTCCTGCGCAAATTGCTGTCGCAAGCCGAGATCGACATTGCCCGCGCTTGCCAGCAGCTTTCCGACGCTTTCGCCAACCGTAGCTACGCAATCGTTCCGAATGTCGCGCACGCGCTCAAGGGCGTCAGCGCCAACGTCGGTGCCGTGCGGCTCGCCACCTTGGCAGGTACGCTACTGCAGATGTCGAGCGATGAATTCGAAGCGCACGGAGACCGCCTGGCTGCGGATCTGCGCGAGTGTGCACGCATCACCGTCGTCGCATTGCGCCAGGCCATCGCCGATTCGGCTTCCTCAGGCGGGAGTACCGGCACGCTGCATTTGAATTAGCATGTCCATGACCCGCAGATCACCCTCGCCAAGATCCATGGCGATATCCACCCAGTCCTCGACGACGCGGTGCAATTCCTCCCGATTCAGCGGCGCCAGGCGCGAACGCGCGCGTTGCAGGGCAAGCCTTGCCGGCGCATGTTTGCGGTGGTCAGCGATGAACTTCTCGACCGCCAGAACCCCCTGCCCACGCGGACAGATTTCATCGACAATCCCCATCTCCAGCAATTCCGCTGCCGGGTAAATCTTGCCGTTGCGCATCATGCGCTCGGCCTGCCAAATGCCGATGCGGCGTGCGAGCAGGCTCATGCCGCCAGTGCAAGGAAACAACCCGAAAAGTATCTCGGGAAGTCCGAATTCGCTTTGCTCCTCGGCGATCAAATAGTCGGACGCCAATGCCGCTTCGAAGCCGCCACCGAGGGCACGGCCTTGCACCAGCGAAATCGTCGTCGTGTGGTTGGCTTGTTCGGCCCACTCGAGAACCATATCCGCGCACCGCATCGAATAATCGCGCAGACTGCGCCGATTCCCATCGCGGATGCACTCACGAAAGTGAGTCAAATCGCCACCCAGACTGAAATAGTCCGGATGCGCCGACTTGAGCACGAAATAATCGATAGGCTGCACAGTATTGGCGCTCGGCCACACCATTCCACCATCGCGAAGTGTGCCGTAAAGAACGTCGAGATCGCTGAGCAGATCCAGCGAAAAGCTCTGAACCTCGCCGACGCATGCCTTGGTCATGCTGACCCACAGCGTGTTGTGCGGGCTGCTCCGAAAGTTCGTCGTTATGCGAGACGATGGTTGCAATAAAGGTGCAAGTTCGACGACAGACATGTCCGATTCTCCGATTCGCCGCCACGCAGATCATGGCCATCAGATTGTATACATCAGACGCCATCGGAAAAGGACTTGCCACATATCCCGGAATCGCGGGAAACCACCAAAGCAACATTCGTGCCGCCAAATCCCGCTGAAAGCGACATGGCGTGCCGCAGTGGACGGTCGAACACAGGTTGACGGGCTACGTGGTTGAGCGCGCACGCCGGATCGATTTCATTCAGATGCGCCGTAGCCGGGAGAAAGGAACGATTCACGGCTAATACCGTTATCGCCAGCTCAAGCGCGCTCGCGGCACCGAGCAGGTGCCCATGGATGGCCTTGGTCGAACTGACCGGCACGTTTTCGAAGACGGCAGCGATCGCCTTCGCCTCGACGGGATCGCCGCCCGGCGTCGCGGTAGCATGTGCATTCAGATAATCGATATCGGCAGCTTGCAGATCGGCATCTTCCAGCGCCGCCTGCAAGGTGGCGATCTGGCCTTCGGATTTCGGTGATCCGATGTGATAACCGTCCGAAGCGATGCCATATCCGCTCATGCGAGCGTAAACCCCGGCGCCGCGACGTTCTGCGGACTCACGTGCTTCCAGTACAAAAAACGCGGCCCCTTCGCCAAGTACCAATCCGTTGCGATTCTTGTCGAATGGACGACAGCTCCGCCCGACATCGATGGCATCGGGCTCGGCGAGCGCACGCAGACCGGTCCACAACGCAGTAAAGGTGGGAATCAGGCATGCCTCCGCACCGCCGGCAACTGCGACATCCAGATACCCGTCGCGGATGGCACGGTAGGCATCGCCTATGGCAGCACCAGACGACGTGCAGGCACTGCTGTGAGTCATCACCGGACCGAGAATTTGCTGGCGTATCGAAATCTGCGCCGGCGCGGAATTGAGCATGCAAGCCATGATGGTGTAAGGCTTGGCGGTACGCTTGCGCTGGACATGGAAATCTCCAACCCAGTCGTGCTCGACTTTCACGCCACCGCCCACCGAGCCAAAATACAAACCGGCGCGCCTTCCGTATGTATCGAAGCATGAAATTCGAGCATCTTCCGCAGCCTGTCGCGCGGCCAGCACGGCAAGCTGACTACAGCGGTCCAGGTACGGAAGTTCGAGTTTGGTGAACTCGCCGGAAAAATCCTGTTCGATCAATCCGGCCGGCAGCCGCATGCCGAATTCAGGCGCCTCCCAAATACGGATGCCAGACCGGTTCTCGCGTACATGCCCGATCAACTGTGGAACGCCGATACCAATCGGCGAGAATACACCGATGCCGGTGATCACCACCTCGCGGCGTGAGTCCATCTTATTTGTCCGACACCAAATTGCGCTCGATCAATGCCGCGATGTCGTCGATAGTCGGATTTGCCGGCATCGCCAGATCGCGCAGTTTGATGCCCAGACGATCCTCCACTTCGAGCATGACATCGAGCATCATGATCGAATCCAGGCCCAGTTCGCGCAACGGTGTTTCTCCGAGCAACCGTGCGCGCGGCAACTCGAAGCGCTCGACAAGAAAGTCGACGACCATCGTCTTTACGCGTTCCGTCCCCAGTCCGTTCGTCATTTCTCTACCCTGTTCGTGTCGGACGATGGTGCACGCGCAAACGCGGCGTGGCAAGCCCGGCATCGTGTCGGTAGCCTGCTCGAGCCCGCGAAATCGAATTGCGTGATCCGGCCGCCGCGGTTAAGGTAACGCCCGCATCAGGCAGATTTGTTCGACGGATGTCGGGGCGCGCAACAACGCTTCCACGCATGCGGGATCGAACAGCGTGCCGCTGTGCTCACGCACGTAAGCAGTCGCCTGTTCCAATGACCATGCCGGCTTGTACGGCCGCTCCGAAATCAGCGCGTCGAAAACGTCCGCTAGCGCGACGATGCGAGCGACCAGCGGAATCTCGCTGCCACGCATGCCATCGGGATAGCCGCTGCCGTCCCAGCGCTCATGATGACGCAAAGCGACCGTCGCACCGATCTGCACAAAACGGCTCTGGCTGTCGCGCAGGATTTCATAACCGATCTGAGGGTGTTTGCGCATCGCCACAATCTCCTCATCGTTGAGACGGCCGCGCTTGAGCAGGATCGCGTCCGGCACGCCGATTTTTCCGATGTCGTGCAGCGGAGCGGCCAATTCGAGCATGCGCACTTCATCGTCCGGCATGTACAGGCCTTCGGCGATCAAACCGGCAAAACGGGCCATGCGCACCAGGTGCGCACCCGTGCCGAAATCGCGGAACTCGATCGCGCGCGCCAGCCGGTAAAGCATCTCACGCTCGCGCTCCTCGACTTCACGCAAGCCTTCGAGAACCTGCCGTTCCAGGGAATACGCCCGCTCCTTGACCGTCTCTCCCTGCTGGCGCAGACGCAACAGGTTGCGGCAACGTGCGCCCAGTTCGCGCGGCTTGACCGGCTTGACGAGAAAATCGATGACGCCGGATTCCAGCGCGGCTTGGCGCACCGGTTCGTCGCCCACGATGCTGATCAGGACGATGGGGACGTCGCGCTTGTGGATCGGATGGCGGAACTGGCGCGTGAATTCCAATCCATCCATGCCGGGCATGCGGTAATCGAGCAGGAGCAGGTCGATCTTGTTGCGCTCGGACCAAGTGAGCGCCTGGATCGGGTCCTCGAAATCCGTCACACTGATGCCGGGATTGATCTGCTCGACCACTTCGCGCATCATGGTCCGCGCGGATTGCTGATCGTCGACGATGAGCACGTTCACGTTGCGAACTCTCCGATGAGAGGGCACATCCGTTCGACCCGAACGTATGCAAATCAATGCGTTTGAATCACTTCTTCTTGAAGAATAGCATTAGTGCGGGTGCAAGTGTGAATTCAAGTCTTGCGGCCGGCAGCCAGCGCCAGGGACTCGAAGGATTACGGATCAGCTTTCCGGACGCATGTACGGGAACAGCAGAACGTCGCGAATCGACGGTACGTCGGCAAGCAACATCACGAACCGGTCGACGCCGACGCCGAGCCCGCCCGTAGGCGGCATGCCGACTTCCAGTGCGCGGATATAGTCGGCGTCGAAGTGCATGGCCTCGTCGTCGCCGGATTCCTTGGATGCCACCTGGGCACGGAAGCGTGCGGCCTGGTCCTCCGGGTCGTTCAACTCGGAGAAACCATTCGCGATTTCCTTGCCGCCGATGAACAGCTCGAAGCGGTCGGTGATTTCCGGATCGGCATCGTTCGCGCGCGCCAGCGGCGAGACTTCGGTCGGGTGCATGGTGATGAAGGTCGGCTGGACCAGCGTCGCTTCGACCGTCTTTTCAAAAATCTCCAGGACGATCTTGCCCCAGCCATATCCGGCCTTGACGTGGACGCCAAGCTTTTCGGCATGCGCGGCGATCTTCGCGCGATCGCGCACGTCTGCCCGCGCGATCTGCGGATTGTGCTCAAGCACGGCGTCCACCATCGACCAACGCCGGAACGCAGGTCCGACATCGATGTCGCGCCCTTCCCAGGTCAACGCGGTTCTGCCTGTCGTTGCGCGTGCGGTCTCGCGGATCATGTTTTCGGTAAGGTCCATGACCTCGTTGTAGGTGGCGTAGGCCTGGTACAACTCGAGCATGGTGAACTCGGGATTGTGCCGCGTGGAAACGCCCTCGTTGCGGAAGTTGCGATTGATTTCGTAAACGCGCTCGAAGCCGCCGACGACGAGGCGCTTGAGGTACAACTCCGGCGCCACGCGCAGGTACAGGTCGATATCCAGTGCATTGTGATGCGTCACGAATGGCCGCGCGACGGCGCCGCCGGGAATGACGTGCATCATCGGCGTTTCCACTTCCATGAAGCGGCGCGGTTCGGCTTCCAGCCACTGGCGCATGAAACCGATCGCGCGCGAGCGCAGGGCGAACGTATGCCGCGCCTCCGGTGTAACAATTAAATCCACGTAACGCTGCCGATAGCGTTGCTCGACATCGGCAAGGCCGTGCCACTTGTCCGGCAAGGGGCGCAACGCCTTGGTGAGCAAGCGCAGTTTTTCCACTTTGACCGAGAGTTCGCCCGTTTTGGTGCGCATCAGCGCGCCTTCCGCGCCGACGATGTCGCCGACGTCCCAGGACTTGAATGCCTCGTAGGTGTCGCCGACGGCATTCGCCTGGACGAACAACTGGATACGCCCGGTCATGTCCTGGATATGTACGAAGCTGACCTTGCCCTGGCCGCGCTTGAGCACCATGCGGCCGGCAACTTGCACGCGCCGCGCGGCGGCTTCGACCACGGCCGCGTCCTTGCCGTCGAACTCGGCCTGCAGATCGCCGGCAAATGCATCTGGCCGGAAATCGTTCGGGAAGGCAATGCCCTGCCCGCGCAACGCACGCAGCTTGTCGCGGCGCTCGGCGATGAGTTTGTTTTCGTCCTGCGGCTGATTTTCGTCGGTCATGTTGCGTTTTCCACAAAGTCACGCATCGGCGCGCTTGGCGCCCGCTTCCAGCCCCGCCTTCAGGCTAGCCTCGATGAATCCATCCAGGTCGCCGTCCAGCACCTTTTGCGTGTCAGTGCGTTCGATGCCGGTGCGCAGGTCCTTGATCCGCGACTGATCCAGCACGTAGTTGCGGATCTGGCTGCCCCAGCCGATATCCGATTTCGTTGCTTCGAGCGCGTCCTTCTCGGCGTTGCGCTTTTGCACTTCCATCTCGTACAGCTTGGCCTTGAGCATCTTCATCGCGCGGTCGCGGTTCGCATGCTGGCTGCGTTCGGTCTGGCAGGCGACCACGATGCCGCTCGGCACATGCGTGATGCGCACTGCCGATTCGGTCTTGTTGACGTGCTGGCCGCCGGCGCCGGATGAACGGTAAACATCCGTTTTCAAGTCCGCGGGATTGATCTCGATGTCGATGTCGTCGTCGACTTCGGGCGAGACGAAGATCGACGCAAACGAGGTGTGCCGGCGATTGTCCGAATCGAACGGCGACTTGCGCACGAGGCGATGCACGCCGATCTCGGTCTTGAGCCAACCGTAGGCGTAGTCGCCCTCGACGCGGAACGTCGCGCTCTTGATGCCGGCGACTTCGCCGGCCGAGACTTCCAGCAATTCTGTTTTCCAGCCGCGCGCCTCGGCCCAGCGCAAGTACATGCGCAGCAGGATTTCCGACCAGTCCTGGGCCTCGGTGCCGCCGGCGCCGGCCTGCACGTCGACGAAGGCGTTGTGCGAATCCATCTTGCCCGAGAACATTCGCTGGAATTCCAGCGTCTCGACCTTGGCGGCGAGACCGTCCACGTCGTCGGATACGGCCTGCGCGGTGCCTTCGTCGTTTTCCGTGGCGGCCAATTCCAGCAGATCCTGCGCGCCGCTCAACCCATCGGTGAGGGTGCGGATGCCATTGACGATCTTGTCGAGCTGGGCGCGTTCGCGGCCCAGTTGCTGGGCGCGCTCGGGGTTGTCCCAGACGTTCGGATTTTCGAGCTCGCGGCTTACTTCTTCGAGGCGTTCGCGTTTCGAATCGTAGTCAAAGATACCCCCTGAGCGACGCGAGGCGGCTCGCAAGGTCGGCAATGCGGTAGGCAATCGGGTTGGTTTCGATCATGGCGCAGGGGCTGTGCAAAAGGATTGCACATGGTAGCAAAAAACCGCGCCTCAGCCGCAGTCCTGCAGGTGCCGGACCAGCAATTGCAGCGACTGCCGGCCATTCCATTCGTTGACGTCCAACTGGAACACCGCCCGCAGTCGCGCCGGTGGTGGCGCACCGCAATAACT
>JAICYA010000322.1 GCA_025934455.1 Rudaea sp. | reverse complement strand
GGATCCGCCATCGCCTGCATGCGCTGGCGCAGCGCGGCGACCATGCGTTGGCGCGCCTGCGCACACAACACCCGCGCCAACGTCTGCGCCTGGGCAGCGAGCGCCTTGGCCACTTGCACGCGCGCCTGCGGCGCCAGCATCCGGCGAGCACGCTGGCCCGTCACGCCGATACCCTGCGCATCGGCATCGAACGCCTGCGCCTGCAATTCGCGCAGCGCTTGCAGGCACAAGAGATGCACCTCAGCGAACTGGCGCGCGCATTGAACGCGGTCAGTCCGCTCGCCACACTGCAGCGCGGTTATGCAATCCTCATTGATCGCGATACAGGCAAGGTGGTGCGCAGCGCCAAATCAGCCGCACCGACACGACGCTTCAACGCGCGGCTTGCCGACGGCGAAATCCCCTTGATCCGCGATCCGGAGCACTGACCGATGCGCCCACGCCACCCCGAGCGTCACTTCACCCGCCGCATCGGCTGGCTGCGCGCCGCCGTGCTCGGGGCCAATGACGGCATCGTATCCACCGCCAGCCTGATCCTCGGCGTCGCTACCGCGCACGCCTCGCGCGAGGCGATCCTGACCGCAGGCGTTGCCAGCCTCGTCGCCGGCGCGATGTCGATGGCCGCCGGCGAATACGTGTCGGTCAGTTCGCAGTCCGACATGGAACGGGCCGAGACCGAAGTCGAGCGCAAGGAACTCGAAACCGACAGCGCAGCTGAACACAAGGAACTGGCGAACATCTACGTCACGCGCGGTCTCACGCCGAGTCTCGCCAACCAGGTCGCGGGCCAACTCATGGCGCACGATGCGCTGGACGCACACCTGCGTGATGAGCTCGGCATTTCCGAAACGCTCAAGGCGCGACCTTTGCAGGCCGCGTTCACCTCCGCCGTCACTTACGCCGCCGGCGCGGCCTTGCCGCTGGCGAGCGTGATCGTGGCGCCGCCCGCTTACCTGCTCAGCGTGGTGCCGGTCGTGTCGTTGATCGTGCTGACCTTGCTTGGCGGCCTCGCCGCGAATGCCGGCGGCGCCAGCATCGCCAAGGGTTCGCTGCGCGTGCTGTTCTGGGGCGCGATCGCGATGGCGGTGACGGCGGCGCTCGGCGCGCTGTTCGGTGCGGTCGCCTAGAAATTGTGCATTTGACGCATCAAGCGCATGGCTGGACAATCCGGCATCTTCACAAGGGGAAACGCGATGAAGGCTTCGGACCTGTTCGTCAAGGCGCTCGAAGCCGAGCACGTCCACTACGTGTTCGGCATTCCCGGCGAGGAAAACCTCGACCTGCTCGAATCGCTGCGTACCTCCTCGATTAAGCTCATCCTCACCCGCCACGAGCAGGCCGCCGGATTCATGGCCGCAACTTACGGCCGGCTCACCGGCAAGGCCGGCGTGTGCCTGTCCACGCTCGGACCGGGCGCAACCAACTTTGTCACCGCCGCCGCCTACGCCCAGCTCGGCGGCATGCCCATGCTCATGCTCACCGGACAGAAGCCGATCAAGGTGAGCAAGCAAGGCCATTTCCAGATCGTCGACGTGGTCGACATGATGAAGCCGCTGACCAAGTACACGCGGCAGATCATATCCGCCGACAACATTCCGGCACGCGTGCGCGAGGCATTCCGCCGCGCCGAGGAAGAACGCCCCGGCGCGACGCATCTGGAACTGCCCGAGGACATCGCCCACGACCCGACCGACGCGCCGCTGATCCACGCCAGCTATCACCGCCGCCCGATCGCCGACGAGAAATGCATCGCGCACGCCGTCGACGCGATCTGCGCCGCGCGCCATCCGCTGCTGATGATCGGCGCCGCGGCGAACCGCAAGCTGTGCAGCAAGATGCTGCGCGAGTTCGTCGACAGCACCGGCATCCCGTTCTTCACCACGCAGATGGGCAAGGGCGTGCTCGACGAGACGCATCCGCTGTGGCTTGGCAATGCCGCACTGTCCGACGGCGACTTCGTGCACCGCGCGATCGAACGCGCCGACTGCATCGTCAACGTCGGCCACGACGTGATCGAAAAACCGCCGTTTTTCATGCGCACCGGCAAACGCACGGTCATCCACGTCAATTTCGCCAGCGCCGAGGTCGATACCGTCTACTTCCCGCAGATCGAAATCATCGGCGACATCGCCAATTCCGTGTGGCGGCTCAAGCAGCGCATCGCGCCCTGCCCGCACTGGGATTTCACGTATTTTTCCAGCGTGCGCGAGCACCTCGATGCGCACCTGGCGCAGGGCGCGGACGACGCGCGCTGGCCAATCTATCCGCAGCGCCTCGTCGCCGACGTGCGCAAAGTCGTGCCGTCCGACGGTATCCTGTGCCTGGACAACGGCATGTACAAAATCTGGTTTGCGCGCTACTACCGCTGCCACGAGCCAAACACGCTGCTGCTCGACAACGCGCTGGCGACGATGGGCGCGGGCCTGCCCTCCGCGATCGCCGCGAAGATCGTGCACCCGCATCGCAAGGTGATCGCGGTCGCCGGCGACGGCGGCTTCATGATGAATTCGCAGGAGATCGAAACCGCGGTACGCCTGAAGCTCGACCTGATCGTGCTGCTGCTGCGCGACAACGCCTACGGCATGATCAAGTGGAAACAGACCAACCTGAGTTTCCCCACCTACGGACTGGACTTGGGCAACCCGGATTTCGTCGCCTATGCGCAGAGCTACGGCGCGCACGGTCATCGTCCATCATCCGCCGCTGAATTCGCGCCGCTGCTGGCCAAGTGCCTCGATACGCCGGGCGTGCACCTGATCGATGTGCCGATCGATTATTCCGACAACGACCGGATCTTGAATCGGGAGATCAAAGAGCTGTCGGCGAAGATTTGAACCCTGGAATCCGACGACGGGAGACGATGCCATGCTCAAACCCACCTACCCCTACTACCTCGCCAACAAGCCCGTCGCGGCGAACACCGATCTGGAAGTCACCGACAAGTACACGGGCAAGGTGGCCACGCGGGTTGCGCT
>JAICYA010000050.1 GCA_025934455.1 Rudaea sp. | reverse complement strand
GAGACCATCGCGCGCCTGGTCCCCAGTTGCGAGATGACGCGCATGGTCAACTCCGGCACGGAGGCCACCCTGTCCGCGATCCGCCTGGCGCGCGGCGCCACCGGCCGCAACCGCATCGTCAAGTTCGAAGGCTGCTACCACGGCCACGGCGACAGCTTCCTGGTGAAGGCCGGTTCCGGCGCGCTCACCTTCGGCGTGCCGACCTCGCCGGGCGTGCCCAAGGCGCTGGCCGATCTCACGCTGACGTTGCCGTACAACGATCTCGAAGCCGCGCAGGAACTCTTCGCAAGTTCAGGCAATGAAATCGCCGGCCTCATCATCGAGCCGGTCGCCGGCAACATGAACTGCATTCCGCCACGCGCAGGCTATCTGCACGCTCTGCGCGAACTGTGCACACGCCACGGCGCCGTGCTGATTTTCGATGAGGTGATGACCGGGTTCCGCGTCGCGCTCGGTGGCGCGCAGCAACGCTACGGCATCACGCCGGATTTGAGCACCTTCGGCAAGATCATCGGCGGTGGCATGCCGGTCGGCGCCTATGGCGGGCGCCGCGACATCATGGAGAAGGTCGCGCCGAGCGGGCCGATCTATCAGGCCGGCACGCTCAGCGGCAACCCGGTCGCAATGGCGGCCGGACTCGCCATGCTCGAGCTGATCCAGGCGCCGGGCTTTTACGAAGATCTCGAACGCAAGACAACGCTCCTCATCGATGGCCTGCGTGCTGTCGCGATCGAAGCGGGCATGCCATTCAGCACGAACCGCGTCGGCGCCATGTTCGGCCTGTTCTTCACGGACGTACAAGTGGAAACGTATACACAGGCCACAGCCTGCGACGTCGCCGCGTTCAACCGCTTCTTCCACGCCATGCTCGACCGCGGCGTGTATCTGGCGCCGTCGGCGTTCGAGGCCGGTTTCCTGTCCACCGCGCACCGCGAGCAGGACATCGCCGACACGATCCAGGCTGCGCGCGAATCCTTCCGGGAGATTCGTCATGCGTCCTGAAACGCTCGCCGTGCGAGCCGGCGCCGAACCCGATGCAGCCACCGGCGCGGTCGCACCGCCGATCCACCTGTCGACCACGTTCGCGCACGGTCCGGCCGCCGAACGCATCGCCGGCTACGAATACCAGCGTGAAGGCAATCCGACCCAGGATCGCCTGGAAACCGCGCTCGCCGCGCTTGAAGGCGGCACCGCCGCACTGGCCTTTGCCTCGGGCATGGCGGCGATGACGGCGCTGCTCGAAGCGTTGCCGAACGGCGCGCGCATCCTGATTCCCGACGATTGCTACACCGGCCTGCGGCTGCTCGCACAGGACTTCCTCGCCCGCCGCGGCATCGCCGCCGTGGCCGTCGACATGAGCGACCTTGCCCGCGTGCGCGATGCCAGCGCCGCCGGCATCGCGCTGATCTGGGCAGAAACGCCATCGAATCCACGCATGCAAGTCGCGGACATCGCCGCGCTGGCACAGATCGCGCGCGCGCTGGGCGCATCGCTCGTGTGCGACAACACCTTCGCCACGCCCATCCTGCAGCAACCGCTCGCACTCGGCGCCGATGTCGTCATGCACTCGACCACGAAGTATTTCGGTGGCCACAGCGACGTGCTCGGCGGCGCCCTCGTGTTTGCGCGGCACGATGCGCTGCATGAGCGCATCGCGCATTTCCGCCATGTCACCGGCGCGATCGCGTCGCCGTTCAGTGCGTGGCTGACGCTGCGCGGCTGCCGCTCGCTACCCGCGCGCATGGCCTGGCATTGCCGCAACGCGCGCGTGGTCGCGGAATTCCTGGCGGCGCACCCGCGCGTGGAACGCGTGAACTGGCCGGGCCTGCCCACGCATCCGCAGCACGCTGTAGCTGCCAAACAGATGCGCTACTTCGGCGGCATGCTCAGCGTCGAAATCCGCGGCGGGCGCGATGCGACGCTCGCCGTCGCAGCCAAGGTGAAGCTGTTCACCAACGCAACGTCGCTCGGCGGCTGCGAATCGCTGATCGAACATCGCGCCTCGGTCGAAGGCGAACATCCGCTGTCGCCGCAGAACCTGTTGCGGCTATCCGTCGGACTCGAACATCCCGACGATCTGGTCGCCGATCTGGCTCAGGCGCTCGACTGATCCGATCGCGCTCCCTTTTCCACCGGGCCTATACGAAACCGGCAGGCCGGCTCTCCATGCAGCATGCAGGTGGTGCGATGTACTGGCTGTCCGGTCGCCGCGCCCATGAACGCAAGGTCGAAACGGCACACATCCGGATGTGCGCGGGCCAAGCCGTGGAACACGCAATTGAAGGCCTCGATTTCGGTGTGGTCGCCGACGACGACCGTTTGCGCCTCGTAGCCGAGCGCATCGAGTTGCTCGGCAAGCAAGCGCACGACCTCGGCATTGTCGCCTGCCGTCGCAATACGCTCGGCCGCCTGCGTGCCGAGCGTGGCGCCCATCGCCGCCAGCATGGACTGCACCGCGGCTACGCCGCCTTGGGCGTATTGGTATTCAAGCATGCCACGCGCCATCAACGCGTAGTTGCGCGGAAACAACTCGCGTCCGGCGGGCAGCAACACGAAACAGGCGCGCGGGCGGCCACCACTCGGGATCGATTCCGCACGCGCGACCAGACCTTGCGCCAGCAGCGCGGTCAGGTGTTGTCTGACCGCGTTGTGGGTGACTCCGAGCGCTTCGCACAACTCCTCGACACTCGCGCCCTGCGGCGAAGCCAGCAGTTTGCGCAACAGCTTCTGTTGCGTCGTGCCGAGGTGCCGCAAGGCGCTCGTGGACTTCACTTCCCTAGTTAGCCTTGTCCGGGAACTGCTTGGCGATGCCGTCGGCGAGGACGTCGGCGATCATGTCCATGTGCTTTTGCATCTCGGCCCAGGATTTTTCCTGTTCGGCCGCGGGCGCATTTGACATCATCTGGTCTATCTGCAGCTTGTGGTCGTTGACGTGCATCGCCAGCGCGCCGTCGAGAGCGCCTTCGGTCCAGTTCGGATTCGCACCGGCGAGGAATTTCGCGATGTCGCCGGCATTGCTCAAGCCGCCTTGCAGGGCCTTGTTCTCGCCAGCCGCGTCGCCGGACTTGGCCGAATCGGTGATGGCCTTGACCTCACCCCAGTGCCCGGCCAGCAGCTTGAGCAGGCCATCGCCGGCATCCTTGCCGTAGAAACCGGCAATCGCGTTGGCGATCTGCTTGGCATTGGCGACGACCGCGTCGGCCGCCTTCGCCTCGCCGGCCTTGTTGCCGGCGTGCACCGCCAGCGCGTAATCATGGGTAGCGACCAGATGGCCATGCCACAGTCCGCGCAACGCAGCGTGCAGTTTCGGCGCGGTTTGCGCGGCCGCCTGATCTGCGCTGGCGGTCGCATGCGCCGGCTGGGCGAACGCCGACGTCGGTACGGTGGCGGAAAATGCCAGGCCCAGCGCAAGCGCACAGGCCAGTGAAAGGGGTTTCACGACGAGTTTCATGATCAATCTCCATTGGACGATCGCCGGATGGCGATGCGTTCATTGTGGGGACTTGAAACATAAATTAAAGGTAGATATGTGTAAAGCTATTCGTTGTTATATTTTCTATAACACATTTGCCGCGCGGAAATCCTGCGGCGGCCCCTCGACGGCGCTTGGCCGAGCTACCACGTACCCGCGTTCGGCATCGACGCCCACGGCTCGCGCGGCGGCAGATGACCTTCCTGCAACAACTCGATGCTGATCGAATCCGGCGAGCGCACGAAGGCCATGTGCCCGTCGCGTGGTGGACGATTGATGGTCACGCCCATGGCCTGCAAATGCGCGCAGGTTGCATAGATATTTTCAACACGGAACGCGAGGTGGCCGAAATTGCGCGCCGAGCCGTAGTCCTCGGTCGAACCGTCCTCGCCCGGCCAGTTGTACGTCAGTTCGATCTCCGCGTCCGGCGTTTCCTTCGCCGCCAGGAATACCAGCGTGAAGCGGCCTTGCGGATTTTCCTTGCGTCGCGTTTCGACCAGGCCGAGGCCATCGCAATAAAAGCGCAACGAGGCATCGAGATCGCGTACACGTACCATCGTGTGAAGGTATTTCATCGTCGGCTCGTCGATCCGGAAGCAGTCAGTGTCGTCATCGCGGCATCTCAAGGCTGCTGGAAACGCGGCAGGTAGTGCATCAACTGGGTGAGACGTTCCAGCGGGTCGGTCATCTGCAGCAGGTGCTGGCGCTCGCGATTCTCCAGCGGCAGCGCCTCGGCGAGGCGAAATCCGACCCAGCTCGCATCGTCGTAGCGCTCGCGTGGCGCACTCGCGTTTTGCCCGCCCATGCATTCGAGCAGGCGCTCGAGGATTGTCGCGAGCAGCGCATGTTCGGGCGGCACCTGCACGACGGGTTCATCCGGCCAAAAATGCGCGTCGCCATGCACGAGGCCGTTGTCGCGTACGCGCGTGTGCGTGACCCGGAAGCGTGCGCCGCCGTCGGCGCGAATGCCGAGCAGTCCATCGTCGGATGTATAGAAATCCACAATGCGCGCCAATGTGCCGACCGCTGCCGGCACCGCCGGTTCGCCCGCTTCCCGGCCGTGCAGGATCAGGCACACGCCGAAACCGGCACCGCTGCGCGCGCAATCGCGGACCAGGTCGAGATAGCGGCGCTCGAACACGCGCAATTCGAGCACGCCGCCGGGAAACAGCACGCTGTTGAGTGGAAACAACGGGATGTCGGTGGCCGTCACGCCTGAAGTGTAGGCCGGATCGGTGTCAGC
Organism: Rudaea sp.; assembly: GCA_025934455.1. Next base: position 4,560 of record JAICYA010000050.1, on the reverse strand, counting down.
GCAAACTGCGCAGAAACCGCCGCGGCGCGTCCTCGAAACCGCCATTGGACATGAACACGACGTGGTCCCCGGGACGAACTTGCTCGTGCAGCGCGTCGATCAGCGCGTCCACGCTTGGCGCAGTTTGGCCACGGCCATCGAGTGCATCGATGACGCTCTGCGCATTCCAGGCCAGCTCGGGACGCTTGAGGAAAACCACCGCATCGGCGTCGCGCAAGGAAGGTGCGAGTTCGTCCGCGTGCGCGCCAAGACGCATCGAGTTGGAGCGCGGTTCCATGCCGACCAGGATGCGGGCCCGGCCCACGCGCGCGCGCAAGCCCGCGAGCGTGGTCGCGATCGCGGTCGGGTGATGCGCGAAGTCGTCGTACACGTTTATACCGCGGTGCTCGCCAATATGTTCGAGGCGGCGCTTGGCGCTGTGGAAATCGGCCAGCGCAGCGATGGCCCGCGCCGCATCCACACCGCTCGCATCGGCCGCCGCGAGCGCCGCCAGCGCATTCATGACGTTGTGCCGGCCAAGCAGATTCCAGCGTACGACACCGATATCGTGGCCGTCGCGCAGCACGGCGAATTGCGATCCGTCGGCGGGGCGGCCGCCCTCGGCCGCGCCATTGTCAGGATGAATCAGGCGCGCTTGCCAATCGCCGGTGGCCATGCCGAACGTCGTGACCGGCGTCCACGCACCCATGGCCAGCACTTCGGCAAGGCGCGCGTCCTCGGCGTTGACGACAAGGCGTCCGTTGCCCGGCACCGTGCGCACCAGGTGGTGGAACTGGCGCTGGATCGCGGCGACGTCGGGAAAGATGTCGGCGTGGTCGAATTCCAGATTGTTCAGGATCGCAACCGTCGGCCGGTAATGCACGAACTTGCTGCGCTTGTCGAAAAACGCGGTGTCGTATTCATCGGCTTCGATGACGAAATCGCTCCCGCCCAGCCTTGCCGATACACCGAAATTCTCCGGCACGCCGCCGACAAGGAAACCCGGCGCGCGCCCGCAGGCGTCGAGGATCCAGGCCAGCATCGCCGTCGTCGTGGTCTTGCCATGCGTGCCGGCGACGGCAAAGACGCGCCGCGATGCGAGCACGTTTTCGCCGATCCATTGCGGCCCGGAAATGTAGGGAATGCGCGCGTCGAGCAAGCATTCAACCACCGGATTGCCGCGGGACAGCGCATTGCCGACGATGACGAGATCGGGTTTGGCCGCATCGAGGTATTCGGCGCAATAGCCGGTATCCAGATGCACGCCGAGCGCGGCGAGCTGATCGCTCATTGGCGGATAGATGTTCGCGTCGCAACCGGCGACATCAAAGCCAAGCTCTCGCGCCAGCGCGGCGACGCCGCCCATGAACGTTCCGCAGATTCCCAGAATATACAATTTCACAATGCGCTCAGGCTGCCGCGGCAGCGGCCGGGCCGCCGATTGCCGCGCCGAAGCTCAATTCGGCGATGATCCAGAACAGCGCGATCAACAGGCCTGCGGCGAACGGCAGGTTCAAGCTGTGGCGCAGGATGTGCGCGTCGACGATCAGTTTCCACACCACGATCGGCAGCGCGAGCATGCCGAGCAATGCCTGCACTGGCGTGATCGTCTCCGGCGTCGGCGGCTTGCCGCCCACGGCCAGCACGATCGGCACGCTCAGGATCGCGAACACGATGGCGCAACTGGTCAGGGCCAGCGCGGCCTGCACGAAACGGGCGCGCATGCCACGCAGGTTGAGCAGCAGATACAGCACGCCGAGGTTGAAGGCGAGGCCGATCAGGCCCGCGCCGAGCGCATCGCCCGGGATGGCGAGCACGCTCGCGATCGCCAGTTGCAGCAGCAGGCTCGCGCCGCACACCCAGACGAGCAGGCGCGGCGAATGCGGCATGTCCTGCGGGCCGCGGCGCAGCAGGATGACGTCGCGCAAGACGAGCAAAAACGCCGGCATGGAAGTCTAGCGGACGCGGCCGGCGCGCTCAGGCCACGGCGCGCGGCAGCACGGCGAGGATGCGCGCGAACACCGCGTCTACCGCCCCCACGCCATTGACCGTGACGAGCTTGCCCAGGTCGGCGAAATGCCGCGCCACCGGCGCGGTCTGCTCGCGGTATACCTCCAGGCGCTTGCGCACGATCGCCGGATCGTCGTCCGGGCGATGCTCGGCCTTGAAGCGGATCTCGCAACGCGCGAGGATCGCCGAATCCGGTACGTCCAGCTCGATGGCGATGTCGAGCGGCTGGCGAATGCGCGCCAGCAAATCCTCCAGCGCGGCGCACTGGGCGAGATTGCGCGGATAGCCGTCGAGGATGAATCCGCCGCGCGCATCGGCTTCTGCGACGCGTTCTTCGAGCATGCCGAGCACGATTTCGTCGGAAACCAGCTTGCCCGCCTCCATCACCGCCTTGGCCTTGAGCCCAAGCGGCGTGCCGGCCTTCACTGCCGCACGCAGCAGGTCGCCGGTGGAAATGTGCGGCACCTTCAACTCGGCCTTGAGCAGCGCGGCCTGGGTACCCTTGCCCGAACCGTTCGGGCCGAAGAAAACGATGCGCATGTGCCTGGAATTATTCTGCTTGCGGTGGGCAAGAGCCACCCCGACGGGCTAACCTAGCGGCGTTGTCACACTTAGTCAAACGGTGGAATCAAGCCATGAGCAGCGGAAACCTGCTGTACGCCCAGTCCGGCGGCGTCACCGCCGTGATCAATGCGACGGCTTGTGCGGTGATCCAGGCCTGTCGACGGCGCAAGGTCGGCGTATTTGCCGCCCGCAACGGCATCATCGGCGCGCTGCGCGAGGAATTGTTCGACCTGTCGAGTCTCGATGCCGCGACCATTGCCGCATTGCGGCATACGCCCGGCGGCGCGTTCGGCTCTTGCCGCTTCAAGCTCAAATCGCCGGATGCCGACCGCACACATTACGAACGCCTGATCGCCGTGCTGCGCGCGCACGACATCCGCCATTTCCTCTATAACGGCGGCAACGATTCGGCCGACACCTCGCTCAAGATCGCGCAGCTCGCACGCACGCTCGGTTACCCGCTCAATGTGATCGGCGTGCCGAAGACGGTGGACAACGACCTGCCGGTCACCGATTCCTGCCCCGGCTTCGGTTCGGTCGCCAAGTACACCGCGGTGTCGGTGCTCGAGGCGAGTCTGGATGTGGCTTCCATGCATGAATCCTCGACCAAGGTGTTTGTCATGGAAGTGATGGGCCGCCACGCCGGCTGGATCGCGGCCGCGGCAGGGCTCGCCGGCAAGCGCGCGGACGAACCGCCGCACATCATCCTGTTTCCGGAAATTGCCTTCGACGAAGCCGCGTTCCTCGCGCGCGTGAAGGCCACGGTCGAGCGCGTGGGCTGGTGCACCGTGGTCGTCTCCGAGGGCGTGAAGAATGCGGACGGGAAATTCCTCGCCGAAGCAGGCACCACCGACGCCTTCGGCCATACCCAGCTCGGCGGTGTGGGGCCAATGATCGCGCAGCTCGTGAAAAGCAAGCTCGGCTACAAATTCCACTGGGCCGTGCCGGACTACCTGCAGCGTTCGGCGCGGCACGTGGCGAGCAAGGTCGACGCGGAACAGGCCCATGCGGTCGGCAAGGCCGCCGTCGAATACGCACTCGCCGGCAAGAACGGCGTCATGCCCGTGATCAAGCGCGTATCCGGCACGCCGTTCAAATGGAAGCTCGTGCCCGCGCCGCTCACCGCCATCGCCAACGTCGAGTAGAAACTGCCGCGCGGTTTCATCAGCGCGGACGGATTCGGCATCACGCCGGCGGCGCGCCGCTATCTGGAACCGCTGATCCGCGGCGAGGACGTACCGCCCTACGACGCCGTGAGCGGCTTGCCGAAGTATGCAAAACCCAAACTGAAACTGGCGAAGAAGAAATTGCCGGACTATGCGCTGGCGGACAAATAGCGCCGCTTTGTTGCGCCGCAAGAGTGGCGCGGTCGCGCACTGCCGTTATACTTGACCGGATTTTTCGTTGCCCCCCGCCTTTACCGTTCAAAGCCTGAGATTCGAGGGAGAATCCGATGTTCTTTCAGCAATACGCCATCTGGATCGCGCTGGGCTGCGCCCTGCTCGCGATCCTTTACGGAGTCTGGTCGCGCGCGTGGATTCTGGCCAAACCGGCCGGCAACGAACGCATGCAGGCCATCGCGCAGGCCGTGCAGGAAGGCGCCAGCGCCTACCTGAGTCGCCAGTACCGCACCATCGCCATCGTCGGCGTGGTGTTGTTTTTCGTCATCGGCTTCACCAAGCTCGGCTGGACCGCCGCGATAGGCTTTGCCATCGGTGCGTTCCTGTCCGGACTGACCGGCTTCATCGGCATGAACATCTCGGTGCGCGCCAACGTGCGCACGGCCGAAGCCGCACGCAACGGCATCAACGCGGCGCTGCAAATCGCCTTTCGCGGCGGCGCGATCACCGGCATGCTGGTGGTGGGCCTGGCCCTGCTCGGCGTGGCCGGCTACTACGCGATCCTGCTGCACTTCGGGCATAGCCAGGAAGAAGCCCTGCACGCCATGGTCGGCCTTGCCTTCGGTTCGTCGCTGATCTCGATCTTCGCGCGCCTGGGCGGCGGCAT
>JAICYA010000325.1 GCA_025934455.1 Rudaea sp. | reverse complement strand
TGTGCGGACGTCTGCAGCCGGACAAGCTCGATTACCTTTTCGGCAGTGAGAAAGACGCGGTGCAATCGTCGGTGCTGATGCCGGTCGGCCATGTCGGCATGCTCGCGATCGGCAGCGGCGATGCGCACCGTTTCCATCCGGGCATGGGTACGGTGTTCCTGAAGCTGATCGCCGAAACGATAGCGGCGGCGATTGCCCGTTATTCCTGAACTCGATGACCGGCAATTCGCTCGCGCAGGGTATCGAAGGCTTCGCCGCCTACCTGCGCATCGAGCGGCGCTATTCGCCGGCGACGCTGGCCAATTACACGCGCTCGCTGCGTCAGTTGAACGAGTACTTGCACACGCAAGATGTGACGCGCTGGCGCGAAGTGCGCGGCGAGCAGATCCAGGCCTTCATCGCCAAGTCGCATCGCGCGGGACTATCGCCGGGTTCCTTGCGCGACATGCTCTCGGCGTATCGAAGTTTCTATCGCTGGCTCGCGCGCGAAGGCGAGGCGCCGACGAATCCAGCCATCGGCGTGCGCTCGCCCAAGGCGCCGCGCAAACTGCCGCGGGTGCTCGATGTGGACGAAGTCGGCGCGCTGCTGGATTTTCCGGTAAACGATCCGGAAAGCGTGCGCGACCGTGCACTTTTGGAACTTCTATACTCGTCCGGCCTGCGCGTGTCGGAACTGACCTCGGTGCGCTGGCGCGACCTCGACATGGCCGAGGGCATGATCCGCGTCACCGGCAAAGGCAGCAAGACGCGCATCGTGCCGGTCGGCGGCAAGGCCATCGCCGCGTTGCGGGCGTTGCGCGAGCAGGACCATCCCGGCGCCGACGATCCGCTGGTGCGCGGGCGTCTCGGCAAACCGCTGACGCCGGGTGGCGTGCGTGCGCGCCTGAAACGTCGCGCCAAGGATCAAGGCGTGTGGAAGCGCGTGTATCCGCATCTGCTGCGACACTCCTGCGCCAGCCACGTCCTCGAATCCTCCGGCGACCTGCGCGCGGTGCAGGAACTGCTCGGCCACGCCGACATCGGCACCACGCAGATCTACACGCACCTCGACTTCCAGCACCTTGCCAAGGTTTATGACGCGGCGCATCCGCGGGCGCGGCGCAAAAGCTGAGACCCTTGCAATCGTGGCGGGCCGCCCTCAATTGTTCACGTTCGCAACAGCGAGGCCGCCATGTCCGATTCCTTTCACGCCACCACCATCGTTTCCGTGCGCCGCGATGGGAAAGTCGTCATCGGCGGCGACGGCCAGGTCACGCTCGGCAACACCGTGGTCAAAGCCAACGCGCGCAAGCTGCGCCGGCTGGGCAAGGACGCGAACGTGCTCGCCGGATTCGCCGGCGCCACGGCGGATGCGTTCACTTTGTTCGAATTGTTCGAGGCCAAGCTCGACAAGCACGGCAACAACCTCACGCGTGCAGCGGTTGAGCTGGCCAAGGAATGGCGTACGGATCGGCGCCTCGGCCGGCTCGAAGCGATGCTCGCGGTCGCCGACAAGGACGCGTCCCTGCTCATTTCCGGCAATGGCGACGTGCTCGAACCCGAGAACGGATTGATCGCCATCGGTTCGGGCGGCCCGTATGCGCAAGCCGCGGCGAAAGCGCTGATGGAAAATTCCGAGTTGTCCGCGCGCGAAGTCGTCGAGAAAGCGCTGAAGATCGCGGGAGATATCTGCATCTATACCAACCACAACGTCACGATTGAAGAGCTTTGATGTCCGAACTCACTCCCCGCGAAATCGTCACCGAACTCGACCGCTACATCATCGGCCAGAATGCAGCCAAACGCGCGGTCGCGATCGCCCTGCGCAACCGCTGGCGGCGCATGCAGCTCGATCCCGCGCTGCGCAATGAGGTGACGCCGAAGAACATCCTCATGATCGGTCCGACCGGTGTCGGCAAGACCGAGATCGCGCGGCGCCTGGCGCATCTCGCCAACGCGCCGTTCATCAAGGTCGAGGCGACGAAATTCACCGAGGTCGGCTACGTCGGCAAGGATGTCGAGCAGATCGTGCGCGACCTCGCCGATGCCGCGGTGAAGATGGCGCGCGAGCAGGCCAAGACACAGGTGCGCGCGCAGGCGCAGGATCGCGCCGAGGAGCGCATCCTTGACGCGCTGATCCCGAAGCGCCAGTTGCATGGCTTCATGGGTGAGCCGCAACAGCCGGATACGTCCGATTCGGAAACGCGCCAGAAACTGCGCAAGCAGTTGCGCGAAGGCGCGCTGGACGAGCGCGAAATCGAAATCGAAACCGCGGTCAACGTGGGTGTGGAAATCATGGCGCCGCCGGGCATGGAGGAAATGACCCAGCAGTTGCGCGGCATGTTTTCATCCATGGCCGGCAACAAGACGCAGACGCGCAAGCTCGCGATCAAGGCGGCGCGACCGCTGCTCATCGACGACGAGGCCGCGCGCCTGGTCAACGACGAGGAGCTCAAGACGCAGGCGCTGGACAACTGCGAACAGAACGGCATCGTCTTTATCGACGAAATCGACAAGGTCGCGCAACGCGGCGAGTGGAGCGGCGCGGGCGTCTCGCGCGAAGGCGTGCAACGCGACCTGCTGCCGCTGGTCGAAGGCTCGACTGTTTCGACCAAGCACGGCATGGTCAAGACCGACCACATTCTTTTTATCGCTTCGGGCGCGTTCTCGCTGGCCAAGCCATCGGATCTGATTCCCGAATTGCAGGGGCGTTTCCCGATCCGCGTGGAGTTGTCCGCGCTGTCGGCCGGCGATTTCGAGCGCATCCTCACCGAGCCCGACCACGCGCTGACCAAGCAATACGTCGCATTGATGGCGACCGAGGGCGTGGCGCTGGATTTCACCGCCGACGGCGTGCGGCGCATGGCCGAGATCGCGTTTGCGGTGAATGAGCGTACCGAGAACATCGGCGCGCGGCGCCTGCACACCGTGCTCGAACGCCTGCTCGACACGATTTCCTTCGAG
>JAICYA010000234.1 GCA_025934455.1 Rudaea sp. | reverse complement strand
TGATCAACGTCGACTTCGCCGACGTGCGCACGGTCATGTCCGAGATGGGAATGGCCATGATGGGCACGGGTTCGGCGCGCGGCGACGATCGCGCCGTGGCCGCGGCCGAAGCCGCGGTGAACAACCCGTTGCTCGAGGACGTGAACCTGACGGGAGCCTGCGGCATCCTGGTCAACGTCACGGCCGGCGCCAACCTGACCATGCGCGAATTCAACGAGATCGGCGACGTTGTCCACCAGTTCGCGTCCGAAGACGCCACCGTCGTCATCGGCACGGCGCTCGATCCGGAGCTGCAGGACGAGGTGCGCGTGACTGTGGTCGCGACCGGCCTGAACCGCAATGCAGCTCGCCAGGTCGTCCGCCGCGAGCAGGTGGCCGTCGTGGAGCGCCCGCGCATCATCGCCCGGACAGGAACGGATGATTTGCCCGTGGATTACTTGAAGCCAGCACCGGTAACGCCAGCGGCACGCGCCGTCGCTGAACCGGCCAAGGCGAAGGAAACCCAGAGTGACTGGTTGGATATACCCGCGTTCCTGCGCAAGCAGGCGGATTGACCTTAGAAACGGGAGCGGTTTTCCGCAAGCCATCCGGCGCGGCGGCGTAGCCGTGCCGTTTTCCGCCAACGGCGGCGACCTTGGGTCGTCGCCGTTTTTCTTTGTGCATTGAGATCGGGGAACGGGAACAAGAAAAAGATTGGAACATATGTTGTGTTTATGCAACAGCCTGTGGGGATTTTGCACCGATTTACTTTTCCCGCCGTTTAGGCTGTGTTACGATTCCGCGCGTTTTGCCGCTCCTGCCCCAGGGGACACATAAAAAAGATGATCAGACAGCGCACACTCAAGAACGTGATTCGCGCGACGGGCGTCGGTCTTCACACCGGTGAAAAGGTCTACATGACCTTGCGTCCCGCCGCGGTGGATACCGGCATCGTGTTTCGCCGCGTCGATCTGGACCAGCCGGTCGAGATCCGCTCCTGCTGCGAAAACGTCGGCGATACCCGCCTTTCCACCACCTTGGTCAAGGGCGATGTGCGGATCGCCACCATTGAACATCTGCTGTCGGCCATTGCCGGTCTCGGCATCGATAACGCCTATGTCGATCTCTCGGCGCCGGAAGTGCCGATCATGGACGGCAGCGCCGGCCCGTTCGTCTTCCTGCTGCAATCGGCGGGGATCGAGGAACAGGCCGCGGCCAAGCGTTTCGTGCGCATCAAGAAACCGATCATCGTGCGCGACGGCGACAAATGGGCGCGCTTCGAGCCGTTCGACGGTTTCAAGGTCGGGTTCTCCATCGATTTTGATCATCCGATCTTCACCCGCCGCAGTTCCAGTGCGGAAATCGACTTCTCGACCACGTCCTTCGTCAAGGAAGTCTCGCGTGCGCGCACGTTCGGCTTCATGCGCGACATCGAAATGCTGCGCGAGAAGAACCTCGCTCTCGGCGGCTCGATGGACAACGCCATCGTGCTCGACGACTACCGCGTCCTCAACGAGGACGGCTTGCGCTACGAGGACGAGTTCGTCAAGCACAAGATCCTCGACGCCATCGGCGACCTGTACCTGCTCGGGCACAGCCTGATCGGCGCGTTCTACGGCCACAAGTCCGGCCACGAATTGAACAACAAGCTGTTGCGCGCGCTGATTGCCGAGAAGAAGGCCTGGGAAGAGGTCGTTTTCGAGGATCCGGCCAAGGCGCCGATTTCCTACGCGCACCCGGCTCAGGCGATGTAAGGGTTGACACAGCCGTCACGCACGACGGCGACGCTTGCGGGCACAATCGCGCCCGCTTCGGGAAGAACTATTCGGCAAGGGATGCCAAACGGAGGTATGCGGCCCGGAGTCCCGGGTCGGCGACGGATTGCGCCGCTGTCTTGAGATGGTCCGCAGCGGCATGCGAAAGCGGTCTACGCCTGATCTGCTCCGGGGGAACGGGGGGCAGGGGTGCCACTTTCACGGCGAATTTCCCGATCGGGACGCCCGCGACCTTGCGGGCCTCGGCGAGCAGTGCGGTTTGGTGAAACCGCAGCTTTGCCGCCCAGACCGGGGATGACGCCAGGAAGACGAGCCGTCCGGCCCGCAGATCCGCCAGGCAACACTGGCGGCGCAGCGGATCCGGCAGGCTCTGGCGCAACGTGCGGTCCAGTGCGTCCAACGCCTTCGCATGCGCGGCCAGCGCGGCGACGGCGGGAACATCGCCGAGGGTCTTGGCGGAAGGACGTTTCCTGGACGAGGCACTTTGCATGGTGGAACCCGGATGAATGAGCCGAATGGCATGAACATCATAATCGTCGCCAAGCCGCACGCCACACCCAGGGCACTGGATCTGAAGTGCTGGCGCATGCGCGCCAAGCTTGCCGGCCTGGCCTTGCTATGCATCCTGTGTTTCGGCGGCGCCGGTTTCGCGGCGGCCCTGCTGTTCGCCAACCCGCAGAGCCGCGCGCTGCACGAACTTTATGCCCTGCAGGCGCAAATCGAGGCGCAACGGCAAAACGTGGTTCAGCTCGAATCTTCTTCCCAGCGCAATCTGAATGCACTCGCCGTGCAATTGGGATCGCTGCAGGCGCGCGCGCTGCGCCTGGATGCGCTGGGTCAGCGCCTGGCCCAGGTCGGCAAGCTCGATGCCGACGAATTCGATTTCAGCACGGCTCCGGGCTTGGGTGGGCCAGAAGATGCCGATGCCAAACCGCAGCCGCTGAATGCGGATCTCGCGGCAAACATCGCCAGCCTGCGCGGCCAGTTCCGCGACGAGGAAACGCGCCTGAACGTGCTTGAGCAGCTGCTGCTCGACCGGCGCGTGGACAACGAACTGCTGCCCAGGGGCTATCCGGTGGCCGGCGGCTATATCGGATCCGGATTCGGGACGCGTGCCGATCCGATGGGCGGCGGCGTCGAACATCATATGGGCATCGATTTCGATGCGCCGGTCGGTGCCGCCATCCACGCCGTCGCCGACGGCGTGGTCACGTTCGTCGGCCAGCGCAACGGTTACGGCAACGTGGTCGAAATCGACCACGGCAACGGCTACATGACCCGCTACGCGCACAATAGCAAGAACGTGGCGACGGTCGGCGAACGTGTGCACGCGGGCCAGACCGTCGCGCGCGTGGGCCAAACCGGTCGCGCCACCGGACCGCATTGCCATTTCGAGGTCTGGCTGCATGGCCGCGCGGTGAATCCGATCGCCTACGTGAATGCGGCGGTGAAGAAGATCTGACGCTTCACCGGTTTTTCGGAGCGTCTTGAATGGGGCCGTTGCCGACCCCATTCCCTTGCAAACTGCGCCCAGCGCCGTATCATGCCGCGGCCCTTCGCCACGGCTGTCGCAGCGCTGCCGTGTTCCTTTTCCCCATCAAAGTCCCGCTTAACTCATGTTCAATCGCATCCTGACCGGCGTTTTCGGCAGCCGCAACGAACGGCTGCTGCGCCAGATGTACAAGACCGTGGCGAAGATCAACGCGCAGGAGGCGGGGCTCAAATCCCTTTCCGACGACGAATTGCGTGCCAAGACGGCCGAATTCCGCCAGCGCCTGGCCGACGGTGCCAAGCTTGACTCCCTGCTTCCGGAAGCGTTTGCCGTGGTGCGCGAGGCCAGTCGCCGTGTCCTTGGCCTGCGCCACTACGACGTGCAGATGATCGGCGGCATGGTCCTGCATCAGGGCAAGATCGCCGAGATGCGCACGGGCGAGGGCAAGACCCTGGTCGCCACCTTGCCGGTGTACCTGAATGCGCTGCCGGCCAAGGGTGTGCACGTGGTTACCGTGAATGATTATCTTGCCAAGCGCGACTCGGCGTGGATGGGCAAGGTCTACGGATTCCTCGGCCTGAGCGTTGGCGTGGTGTGGCCGGGCATGGAAATGTCCGCCAAGGCCGCCGCCTATGCCGCCGACATCACCTACGGCACCAACAACGAATTCGGTTTCGATTACCTGCGCGACAACATGGCGGTGGCGAAGGAACAGCGCTACCAGCGCGGCCTGCATTACGCGATCGTGGACGAAGTCGATTCGATCCTTATCGACGAAGCGCGCACGCCGCTGATCATTTCCGGTCCGG
>JAICYA010000031.1 GCA_025934455.1 Rudaea sp. | reverse complement strand
GGGTCGAAACCGGGAATGCTGGTGATGTCGAGCAAGCCGGTCTTGACGTGTGCGGTGATCGTTTCGTCCCCGCGCCGTCGCCAGAAGCCTTGCGGCGTGTCGGTCACCTCGATCTCGTCGACGAGGCGGGGCACGCCCTCGAAACCGTCCGCCGAGGCATGCGCGAGCTGCTTGAGTTGCTCGCTGCGCACCTGCCCGCACAGCAGCATCACGCCGTTGTAGACGACGACCTTGACGTTGTTGTCGTCGCGGGTGAGTTCGCGATGCTTGTTGATGGCGTCGATCGCGCTCAACTGGATGTTGCGGTCGCTGAGCACCGTGCCGATCGCGCGGCGGTCGTGCACGGCATGCGCGCCGGCCAGCACGCCACCGGCGACGACGGCCACGCAGCCATGCAGCAGCGGCACGGCGATCAGCATCAAGATCGTTTTATACATTTTCATTTTTCAGCATGCCTCGAAGGCGTTGCGGATCCAGTCGAATTGCGGCGCTTGCGGCGTGCCGCTGCAACCGATGACGTCGAACCGGCACGGTTGCGTGGCGCGTTGCGGATGCGCCAAGAGCCAGACCTGCGCGGCGCGCAGAAGTTTCGTGCGCTTGGATGCGCCGACCGACGCCGCACCGTCGCCGTGCGCGGCATTGCGGCGGAAACGCACCTCCACGAACACGGTGCAGTCGCGCTCGGCCATGATGAGGTCGATCTCGCCGAGACGGCAGGTGAAATTGCGTGCCAGCGTACTCAATCCGGATTCGTGCAAATGTGTTTCGGCCGCGCTTTCCCAGTTGGCGCCGGTGCCGCGCGCGGTCATTGCGGCGCGGCACTCGTCTGCAGGCCGCCGGCGACGGGATGCGCGGCGCCGTTGTCGAACTGCGCCCAGGTGAGCAGGCGCTGGATGCGGCCGAGGCGGTCTTCGGCGAGCTGGCCGGTTGCGCCCGGCAGGTAGCTGTCCGGATGCTGCGCGAGCCAGTCCATGTACGGCAGCAGGCGATACGCATCCATGCCCATCGCGAACAGGCGTCCGCCGGCACCGCGCGCGCTGTCGAGCGCGCGCATGATCGCGTCGTGGTTGGGCAGGCCGAGCGTGGCATCGAACAGCCAGGGCGCGTCGCAGAACTGCACGCCGTCGAGGTCGCGATCCAGGCCCGGGTTGTAGTTGCCGGCGTAGATATGCGACGTCGCGAACACCGGCACGTTCGTGTAACCGGCGAGTTTGAGTTGCGGCAGCAGCAGGCGCGCCTGCTGCGGGCGCATGCTGATGAAAATCCCCGTATCGATCGGAGCTGGCGGCGCGGCACCGGCCTCCGGCGCGACCGGCGCCGCGCCGGGCAGGGAGGGTGCTGCACTCGAGGTCGGCACGCTCGCCAGCGTCTGCCGGATCATCGCGGAATAATTCACTTCGCCGTTCTCGACCCGCGCCTCGCCGAGGATTTGTCCGTTGCGGCTTTCGAACTGAGCGCGGAACGCGAGCGCGGCGCGTTCGGCCCAGTCCTCGGTGGCGGTGATGACGATGGCGTGCGTGATGCCTTGCTGCAGCATGCGCTCGGCCGCCTGCGCGGCCTCGGCATCCGGATTCAGGCCGAACGCGGCGCTGCCCGGTGGCGGCGTCTGCGCGCCGTCGGGCTGGTTGAGGGCGAGCACCGGTACCGGCAGGTTGCCTTGCGCGAACACGGCCGACACGGCATCGCGCGCGAGCGGACCGACGATGCGGTCTGCGCCGTCGGCGACGGCCTTGCGATAAGCGGCGACCGCGTCCGCCGGCGTACCGCCGGTATCGTAGACCGTGATCGGCGCGCGTTGCGCGCTGTCGTCGGCGAAGTTGGCGGCGAAGAATCCGTCGCGCACCGGTTGCGCCACGGCCATCAGCGAGCCGCTCTCGGGCAGCAGCAATGCGATGCGGTGTGGCTGCGCATACCCTTCGCGCTGCGGTGGCTGCGTGCCTTGCGGGATCAGCGTGCCGACCGGCTGGTTCGGATGCAGCACGACCACCGGCAGGGCGCCGCCGCTGGCGTGCAGGGCCTGGTCGATCCACGGTTGCAGCGGATCGCCCGACGTCAGCGCCGCCGCTTCGGTGCGCAGCGCATCCGGACTCATGGTCTTGAGCGTGGCGACGATCTGCGTCTCATTTTGCGCCCGGTCGTTGCCGCCGAGCAGGCGATCGAGGTCGGCGCGCGTGCGTGCGCTGGATAGCGCATCGCCTTGCGCGGCCTGGGCGCGGGCGCGCAGTTCCAGTGCGCGCAGGCGCAACGGCGTTGTCAGTTCCGCATCGGAAAAATGCAGGGCGGCCAGGGCGCCCGCCGCGTCGTGCCGCGACAGCGCCACTTCGGCGGCAAGCAGGTCGTAGCGGATGGGCTCGTCGCCCTGCAGGTGGCGGCGCTGGATGTCCGGCAGCGTGCGCGCCAGCGCATCGATTTCGCCGTTCTGCTGGTACGCCTCGGCGGCGCGCAGCCGGTAAAATGCGCCGTCGCGCGGGTGCGTATTGGCGAGCGCCAGAAAATCGCGCGCGGCTTCGTCGAAATTGCCCTGGCCATAAGCCTGGTCGGCAGCGACGGCATCAGGAGTTTCCTGGCGCGGGGCGCCGATTTCCGCGCAACCGGCGAACAGGGTCGCGATACAGCAGAACAAGACCGGCAACCCGCGTCGCAAACTCATGGCCGCAATCCTGGCGAATGAGTCCGCATGATAGCGGATCGCGTTAAGCTAGATCGCAATGAATGCGCCTGCTGCGGGAAAACTCTGGATCGTGGCCACGCCGATCGGCAATCTGGCGGACCTGTCGCCGCGCGCGCAGGAAGTCTTGCGCCGCGTCGATCTTATCGCCGCCGAGGATACGCGCCACAGTTCGACGTTGCTTGCGCAATACGGCATCGTCACGCACGTGCTCGCGCTGCATGAACACAACGAGCGTGAAAAATCCGAAGGCCTCGTGCAGCGCCTGCGCGAGGGCGCGCAGGTCGCGCTGATCAGCGATGCCGGCACGCCGCTGGTGAGCGATCCCGGATTCCGCCTGGTGCGCGCGGCGCGTGAAGCGGGAATCGTGGTGAGCCCGGTGCCCGGCGCCTGCGCGGCGATTGCCGCGTTGTCGGCAGCGGGGCTTCCTAGTGACCGCTTCGTGTTCGAGGGCTTCCTGCCGGCAAAGTCCTCAGCACGGCGCGCGCAGCTGCAAACGCTCGCGGGCGAGACGCGCACCCTGATCTTCTACGAATCCAGTCATCGTATCGAAGAATGTCTGCTCGATTGCGTCAACATCTTTGGTGCAGAACGCCAAGGCGTACTCGCGCGTGAACTGACCAAACTGTACGAGACGATCCTCGATGGCACGCTGGCGGATTTGTCGGCGCGCGTGGCCTCCGACTCCGATCAGCGTCGCGGCGAATTCGTGCTGCTGATCGCAGGCGCCGCGGCGGAGGCAGACGCAGCCAGGCTCGCCGAAGGCCGGCGTGTGTTCGAGATCCTGCGCCGTGAACTGCCGCCCAGCCGTGCGGCGAAGCTCGCGGCGGAGATCAGCGGTGCGCCGCGCAAAGCCCTGTACGACAGCGCCAACGATGCGGAGGATCAGCCATGACCCCAGACCTGCTGCAAGACGTTGCTGCACGCGCGAGCGCCTACCTCGCGGGCCTGGATGCGCGCAAGGTCGCGCCAGATCCGGCTGCCGTCGTTGCGCTCGATGCGTTCGACGGTGCGTTGCCGGAAACACCCGACGATCCACGCAAGGTGATCGACATGCTCGATCGCTACGGCTCGCCGGCAACGATGGCGATGGCCGGCCCGCGCTTCTTCGGCTTCGTGATCGGTGGTTCGCTGCCGATTGCGCTCGCCGCTGACTGGCTTGCGGCAGCGTGGGATCAAAACACGGGTTACTACAACATCACGCCGGCGACCGCGCGCATTGAGCAGGTTGCGCTGCGCTGGCTGCTGGAGTTGTTCGATCTGCCGCGTTCGGCGGGTGGTGCGTTTGTCACCGGCGCGAATGTCGCGAACTTCGTCGGACTCGCGGCGGGTCGCCACGCTGTGCTCGAACGCGTCGGCTGGAACGTCGAAGCCGATGGTCTGTTCGGTGCGCCGCCGATCACCGTGATCATCGGCAACGAAGCGCACCCGACCTTGATCAAGGCGCTTGGCATGCTCGGGCTCGGGCGCAATCGTGTCGTGCGCGTGCCCGTGGACGGTCAGGGGCGTCTGCGTGCGGACGCGCTGCCGAAGATTTCCGGTCCGACGATCATTTGTACACAAGTGGGCAATGTGAACACCGGCGTCTGCGACGACGTCGCCGCCGTCCGCGAGCGCGCTAGCGACGCGTGGATCCATGTCGACGGCGCCTTCGGCCTGTGGGCACGCGTCGCGCCGTCGCGAGTGCATCTTGTGCGTGGGCTCGAAGTGGCGGATTCCTGGGCGACCGACGCGCACAAGTGGCTCAACGTGCCCTACGACAGCGGCCTGGCGTTTTCGCGCGATGCCGATGCGCTGCGTGCGGCGATGGCGATCACGGCGGAGTACCTGCCGACCACGAGTCCGTGGCGGAATCCTTCGGATTACACGCCTGAGCTCTCGCGGCGCGCGCGCGGTGTACCGATCTGGGCAGCATTGCGCTGTCTCGGTCGCAGCGGTATCGCCGATCTGATCGAACGCACGTGCCGGCACGCGCAGCGTTTCGCCGAAGGCCTCCATGCCACCGGATTCGAAATCCTCAACGAGATCGCATTGAACCAGGTCATGGTGGCGTTCGGCGATGCCGAGCGCACGCAGCGTGTAATCGCGGCACTGCAGGCCGATGGCACATGCTGGTGCGGCATCACGGTCTGGCAGGGCCGTACGGCGATGCGCATCAGCGTGTCGTCATGGGCGACGACGGATGCCGATGTGGAGCGCAGTATCGAGGCGATTGCCCGTATCGCGTCCGCAACGCGCTAAACTACGCGCGGAGTCGGCCAGGCAGTCGCGTCATCCGCAAGGGTGCCGAGGAAAGTCCGGGCTCCACAGGGCAAGGTGCCAGGTAACGCCTGGGCGGCGCGAGCCGACGGATAGTGCAACAGAAAGATACCGCCGATGGCCGGGCATTCTTCGGAATGTTCAGGATCAGGCAAGGGTGAAATGGTGCGGTAAGAGCGCACCGCGAGTCCGGCAACGGACCGGCACGGCAAACCCCACCTGGAGCAAGACCGAATAGGGGAGCAATGGCGCGGCCCGCGTCGCTCCCGGGTTGGTTGCTCGAGCGCCGCGGCGACGCGGCGCCTAGAGGAATGGCTGTCCACGACAGAACCCGGCTTACCGGCCGACTCCACCTTTTTATATTTATCCACTTATTGTCATTTTTCGCAAAATATACATTGCGGTGGCGCGGGTGCGGGTCGATTCTCGAATGCTGCACTGCAGCATGTTTTTTGACATGCCATGCTGATTTCTTTTTACAAAAAATCGAATGAATTCAATCGGCTTTTTTGGACTCCTGAGAATTCACTCGAAATTCTGTAAAACCTGCGCTTTCCCATTGATCCACAAGCAAATTTTCCCTTGACAGGGGTGCTCGTGCGGACTACTGTTCGCTGCTAGTGGGATTTCGTGGGTTTTAGTGGGAAATGTTCCAGGGTGAAACCGCCATCACGCTTGACGACAAGGGCCGCCTGGCCCTGCCGACCGCTTATCGCGAGGCGGTGGCGAAGGCGTGCGCGAATCGTCTGGTGTTCACCTACAACCCGTTCGAGCCGGGCTGCCTGTGGCTGTTCCCGTTCGGCGAGTGGGAAAAAGTGCGCGACCAGATCAACGCGCTGTCCAGCGTCAAGCGCGTGCATCGCGACCTGCAGCTCAAGCTGGTTGGCGCGGCGGCGACGGTGGAACTGGACGGCAACGCGCGCGTGCTGGTGCCGGCAAGCCAGCGCGGTGCGGCCGGCATCGAGAAGAAGGCGGTGCTGCTCGGCATGAACGCGAAGTTCGAGTTGTGGAGCGAGCAGGCGCATCTGAACAAGATCCGCCAGAGCATCGGCGAACACGAATTGTCGGACGAAATGCTGGATCTGAGATTGTGACCGCGCCGTGCCGCGCCGCCTGGACGATGCCGATGGCCAATGACAAGCATGCCGCGGTGATGCTCCAGGAGACGCTGGAAGGACTTTACGTCGGCGACGACGGCACCTACCTGGACGGCACGTTCGGACGCGGCGGGCATGCGCGCGCGATCCTGGAACGGCTTGGCCCGCGCGGTCGCCTGCTGCTGATGGACCGCGACCCAACGGCGGTGGCGGCGGCACGGCGGGAGTTCGGCGCGGACGCGCGCGTAGCGATTCGCCACGGCAATTTCGCCGATTTGGCCGATTGGGATGCGACGCTGGGCGGGCTGGATGGCGTGTTGCTGGACCTGGGCGTGTCCTCGCCGCAATTGGACGACGCCGAGCGCGGATTCAGTTTCCGTGCCGATGCGCCGCTGGACATGCGCATGGATCCGACCGGCGGCGAGAGCGCGGCCGAGTTTCTGGCGCGGGCAGACGAGAAAGAGATCGCGGACGTGTTGTGGAATTATGGTGAGGAACGCATGAGCCGGCGCATCGCGCGCGCAATCGTCGCGCAGCGGCGCAGCGTGCCCATCGTGCGCACCGGTGAACTGGCGGAACTGATCGCCGGCATCGTCGGCCGGCCGCCGTCCGGCAAGCATCCGGCCACGCGTAGTTTCCAGGCGCTGCGCATCGCGGTGAATGGCGAGATGGATGCGCTCGCACGCGGACTGTGCGGCGCGGTGACGCGCCTGCGTGCCGGCGGGCGCCTGTGCGTCATCAGTTTCCATTCGCTGGAAGACCGCGCAGTCAAGCAGTTCCTGCGCGACCAGTCGCAGGCGCCGCCCACGCGACGCGGCCTGCCTCCGCCTGCCCCTGCGACGTTGTCGTTGCGTCTGATCGGGCACGCGCAAATGCCCGGTGACGCGGAACTCGCGCGCAATCCGCGCGCGCGCAGCGCGGTGCTGCGCGTGGCGGAGAAACTCGGATGAAGGCGATCGGCGCCATCATCGTGCTGTTGTTGCTCGCCGCCGTTGTGACCAGCGCGATCGGGGTCGTTTATGCGCGCCAGCAGGACCGCATCCTGTTCGGCGAACTCACGCGCCTGACCCACGAGCAGGACGATCTCAACACCGAATTCGGCCGCCTCGAACTCGAGCAGGCGACCTGGGCCGAACCCAATCGCATCGAGCAGATCGCGCGCGGCCAGCTCGGCATGGTCAATCCCGGCGCCACCGACACCGTGGTGGTGAAGCAATGAGCGCACGGAGGCCCGCATGCTGCTGACCTCGCATCCCGCGCCGCCGCGCACGAAGCACGGCGATGGCGCACGTGTGAAAACGCGCATGCCGCCGGTGAACACGCGCGGCCGGCTTTATCTCGTGCTCATGGTGCTGGTGCTGGCGGCCACCGCACTGATCGTGCGCGCCGTCGATCTGCAAGTGGTGCGCAAGGATTTCTACCAGCAGCAAGGCGACGCGCGTTTCCTGCGCGAAGTGCCGATCCCGGTGTCGCGCGGCACCATCTTCGACCGCAACGGCGAGCCGCTGGCGGTGTCCACGCCGGTCGAGTCGGTCTGGTGCGATCCCGGCCAGGTGCTCGAACAGCCCGAACGCATTGCGGAACTGGCCAAGGCGCTTGGCGTCGATGCGGCTGCGCTCAAGCAGAAGCTCGAACAACACCAGGGCCGCGAATTCCTGTACCTGAAGCGCCAGCTTAATCCCGACGACGCGCAGGCGATCCTTGCGCTCGGCGTCGCCGGGGTGTCCAGCCAGCGCGAATACAAGCGCTTTTATCCCGGCGGCGAAGTCACCGCGCACGTGCTCGGCGTGACCAACATCGACGACCGCGGTCAGGAAGGACTCGAGTTGTCCTTCGACGACTGGCTGGCCGGCAAGCCCGGCGCGAAACGCGTCATCCGCGACAACAAGGGCAACACCGTCGAGAACGTGGAACTGGTGCGCGAGCCGAAACCGGGGCGCGACCTGACCTTGTCCATCGATCGCCGCATCCAGTACCTGGCCTATCGCGACCTCAAGGCCGCGATCATCGACCATCACGCCAAGTCCGGTTCGATGGTCGTGCTGGACGCGACCAACGGCGAAATCCTCGCGATGGTCAATCAGCCTTCGTACAACCCGAACGCGCCCGCCGCCGATCCGGCCTACCGGCGCAACCGCGCCGTGACCGACGTGGTCGAGCCGGGTTCGACGATGAAGCCGTTCACGATCGCGACTGCGCTGCAAAGCGGCAAGTGGACGCCGGATACGCCGATCGACACCAACCCCGGCACGTTCGTGCTCGCCGGGCACATCATCCGCGACGTCGCCAACCACGGTCTGCTCACCGTCACCGGCGTGATCACGCATTCAAGCAACATCGGTGCGGCCAAGATCGCACTGACCCTGCCGAACGAGGACATGTATGACATGGACCATCGTTTCGGTTTCGGCGAGTCCACGGGCAGCGGGTTCCCCGGCGAATCGCCGGGGTTCCTGCCACCCGCGCGCAGTTGGGGCGTGATCGAGAAGGCGACCATTGCCTACGGTTACGGCCTCAACGTGACCACGCTGCAACTCGCCCAGGCCTATGCCGCGCTCGCCGACGGTGGACGCTTGCGCCAGCCCACGTTCGTCAAGGGTGTGCGCAATCCGGATGTCGCCGTGATCGATCCGCAACTCGCACATACCCTCGTGAAAATGCTTGAGACCGTGGTCGCGCCCGGCGGCACGGCGTTGCGTGCGGCGGTGCCGAATTATCTCGTCGCCGGCAAGACCGGCACGTCGCGCCAGGCCGTGGCTGGCGGCTACGAGAGTCGCTACATCTCGTTGTTCGCGGGTCTCGCGCCGGCGAGCAATCCGCGTCTGGTCGCGGTCGTGGTGATCCACGATCCGCAGGGCGGCTACTTCGGCGGCACGGTCTCGGCGCCGGTGTTCAGCCAGGTGATGACCGGCGCGCTGCGTCTGCTCGACATTCCGCCGGATAACGTGCAGCACTGGTATGCGGGCGGGCCCGACACCGGCGCGCCGATCCAGCCGGGCAGCAAGGCGCCGGATTATCCGCCGGGCGACACGAGTTACGAGGAGGCGGTGCCGTGAGCGCCAAATCCCTGCGCGAATTGCTCGCTGGAATCGCCGACGTCGCGGGCGACATTCGCGTGTCCGGCCTCACGCTGGATTCGCGCCGCGTGCGCGCGGGCGACGCGTTCGTCGCGTTACGCGGTGCGAGCGCGCATGGCATCACGTTTGCCCCGGCGGCGCTGGCGCAGGGCGCTTCGGCGATGATCGCCGAAGGCCCTGCGTCCGCCGTTTCTCCCGCACTCGACGCGCCGGTCGTGTGGATCGACGATCTGCGCGATCGCGTCGGCGAAATCGCCGCGCGTTTCTACGGCCGGCCTTCCGCGTCGCTGCACGTGATCGGCGTGACCGGCACGAACGGCAAGACCTCCATCGTGCAACTGCTGGCCGCGGCACTGGAAACACTCGGCGCGCGCGCGGCGACCATCGGTACGCTCGGCGCGGGCCTCGTCGGCGCCATCGAAGCGGGCGAGCGCACGACACCAGACGCGATCAGCGTGCACGGCCTGCTCGCGCAATTCCGCGACGCGGGCGCGAGCCATGTGGCGATGGAAGTGTCCTCGCATGCGCTCGACCAGGGTCGCGTCAACGCGGTGGACTTCGAGGTCGCGGTGTTCACGAACCTGACCCGCGACCATCTGGATTATCACGGCACGATGCAGGCCTACGGCGCGGCCAAGGCGAAACTGTTCGCGTGGCCGGGATTGCGTGCGGCCGTGATCAATGCCGACGATGCGTTCGGCCGCGAGCTTTCCGCGCGACTTCCCGCGAATGTGCAGCGCCTGTGCTATGCCATCGATGCCGACGTGGAAATCCAAGCGCGGAACGTGCGCACGCACGGCGATGGTTTGGGCTTCGATCTGGTCACGCCCTGGGGCGAGGGCACGATTGCGAGTCGCCTGTTGGGCCGCTTCAACGTGTACAACCTGCTCGCGGTCGCCGCCAGCCTCGGCGCACTCGGGTATACCTTTGCACAAATCCAGAATGCACTATCGCATCTGCGGCCGGTGGCGGGACGCATGAGTCGCCTCGGCGGCGGCGCGCTGCCGCTCGTGGTCGTCGACTATGCGCACACGCCGGATGCGCTGGAGCAGGCGCTGACCAGCTTGCGCGCACACTGCGCGGGCAAATTGATTTGCGTGTTCGGTTGCGGCGGCGAGCGCGATCAGGGCAAGCGCCCGCAGATGGGCGCGATTGCCGAACGCCTGGCCGATGAAATCATCGTCACCGACGACAATCCGCGCGGCGAGAATGGCGACGCCATCGTCGCGCAAATCGTCGCGGGTCTTGCGCAACCGCAACGCGCGCGCATCGAGCGCGACCGCGCCGCCGCCATCGCGCTCGCGTTGCGCGCGACGCATGCCGGCGACGTGGTGTTGATCGCCGGCAAGGGTCACGAGCCGTATCAGGAAAGCGGCGGCGTCAAACGGCCCTTCGACGATGCGGATGTCGCACGCCATGCATTGGAGGCGCGCGCATGAACCTGCGCCTGGCCGACGTCGCCCTGTGGACCCGCGGCAGCCTGCGCGATGCCGATGTGGCGGTGAATGGAGTGTTCACGGACACCCGCAAGCCGGTCGCGGGCGGCTTGTTCGTCGCACTCAAGGGCGAGAATTTCGACGGACACGATTTTCTCGCGCAGGCCAAAGGGGCTGGCGCGGCCGCGGCGCTCGTTGCCCGCCCCGTCGCCGTCGACCTGCCGCAAGTCGTGGTTGCCGACACCTTGCTCGCGCTCGGCGATCTTGCCAGTGCGGTGCGTGCGCAGCGCCGCGCGCGCGTGGCTGGCATCACCGGCTCCAACGGCAAGACCACGGTCAAGACCTTGCTCGCATCGATGCTGTCAGTGTGCGGCAAGACGCACCTTAACGCCTGCAATCTCAACAACGAGATGGGCATGCCACTGTCGATTCTCGCAATGCGAGAGGAGGAGGTATTCGAAGTGATGGAGATGGTC
>JAICYA010000344.1 GCA_025934455.1 Rudaea sp. | reverse complement strand
GCAAGATCGCCAAGGCAAGCAGCCTGATCTTGTTCTTTGAATACATGGATTTATTCCCGTTTATTGAAGCGAAATCTGTCCCGTCTCCGTCAGACAATGCGCGGCTCTGGCTCTATGTGGACGCCGAAGTTTGCTTGCACTGCATCCATGATGCGCTGCGCCAGCGCGCGGATCTGTTCGCCGGTCGCCGCACCATGATTGACCAGCACCAGCGCATGGCGTTCGGACACGCCGGCGTCACCCTCGCGAAATCCCTTGAAGCCGGCGGCTTCGACCAGCCAGGCGGCGGACAGCTTGCGTCGGCCACCCTCGGCGGGCCAACTCGGAAGTGCCGGATAAGTGCGCTGCAGATCGTCCGCCTGCGATTCGGGCACTAGCGGATTCTTGAAGAAACTGCCCGCATTGCCGATTTCGGCGGGGTTCGGCAGCTTGCGCAGGCGCAGGCGCATCACCGCATCGGCGACGGCCGCATGGCTCGGTGCGTCGATTTTCATCGCCGCAAGTTCTTCGCGCACGCCGGCGTAATCCAAACGCAGTTCGCGCCGTCGCGGCAACCGGAATTCGATTGCGCAGACCAGGTAACGATCCGGTTCGTGTTTGAACAGCGAGTCGCGGTAAGCGAAGGCGCAGGTGACGTTGTCGAGTCGCACGAGCCGTCCGTCGCGTCGATCGAACGCTTCGACGATGTCGATGAATTCGCGTACTTCCACGCCATAGGCGCCGATGTTCTGGATCGGCGCGGCGCCGACACTGCCCGGAATCAGTATCAGGTTTTCCAGTCCGCTGAATCCCTTGCCCAGCGACCAATGCACGAATTCATTCCAGTTCTCGCCGGCATCCACGCGTACCGATGCGTTGTCGCCACGATCTTCGAGGATGCGGATTCCGCGCATGACCGGCGACAGCACCACGCCGGGCCAGTCGCGGGTCAGGAGTACATTGCTGCCTTCGCCGAGGATCAGCAGCGGCGATCGTTGCACGGCGCCGAGGCCGAACACCTCCGGCAGCGCACGCGCATCGTCCACCTCGATCAGCCACTGCGCGCGGGCAGGCACGCGGAAACTATTGTGGCGCATGAGATTCGCGTCCTCGGTGACGCGATAGCCGGACTCGCTCAAGGTGTCCGGTTTCATCGTGCGGCCCGTTTCCGGATCGCCTCGACGCATTCGCCGATCAGGGCCGGGCCGCGGTAGACCATGCCGGAATAGAACTGCACGAGACTGGCCCCGGCGGCGATTTTAGCCGCCGCATCCGCACCGGAAAGGATGCCGCCGACGCCGACGAGCGGAATCTTGCCGCCGAGCCGCTGTTCCATTCCGCGCAATATAGATGTCGCTTTATCAAACAAAGGTTTACCAGATAAACCTCCAGCTTCTTCCGCGTGCCGCGCGCCCGCAACAGCGTTGCGATCGATGGTCGTATTGGTACAGATCAGACCATCGATTTTCGCCGCCTGCAGCACCTGCGCGATGCCATCCATTTCGCCTTCGGCAAGATCCGGTGCGATCTTGAGCAGCATGGGTTTGCGCGCGCCATGTCGTGCTGCGAGTTTTTCCTGCGTATCGCGCAGCGTGCCGATGAAGCGCTTGAGCGTTTCCTCCTCCTGCAAATCGCGCAGACCTTGCGTGTTTGGCGAGGAAATGTTCACGGTCACGTAGCTGGCGCACGCATAGACGCGTTCGAGGCAATGTCGATAATCGTCGACGGCATGCTCGTTCGGCGTGTCCTTGTTTTTGCCGATATTGATCCCGAGCACGCCGGAATAGTGCGCACGTTCGACGTTGCGCACCAGCGCGTCGACACCGGCGTTATTGAATCCCAGCCGGTTGATCACGGCCTGATGTTCCGGCAACCGCCACATGCGCGGCCTGGGATTGCCGGGTTGCGCGCGCGGGGTGGTCGTGCCGATTTCGATGAAGCCGAAGCCGAGCGCGGCCAGCGCATCGATGTGCGCACCGTTCTTGTCGAGGCCGGCGGCGAGTCCGACCGGATTCGGGAATTCGATGCCGAACACGATTGCCGGCAGCGGCTCCGGTTTCGCCGCCAGCAAGGGATTCAATCCGCTGCGGTAGGCCGCTTCGATGGCCGTCAGCGCCAAGTCGTGCGCGCGTTCGGCGTCGAGGCAGAACAGGAAGGGGCGGGCGAGGGCGTACATCCGCTTCGGCTACGCGCCTTGCTTCAGAACTCGAACTTGATGCCCTGCGCCAGCGGCAGCGCGTCGGAGTAGTTGATCGTGTTGGTCTGGCGGCGCATGTAGGCGCGCCACGCATCCGAGCCCGATTCACGGCCGCCGCCGGTTTCCTTCTCGCCGCCGAACGCGCCGCCGATCTCGGCGCCCGAGGTGCCGATGTTGACGTTGGCAATGCCGCAGTCGCTGCCAGCCGCGCCGAGAAACGCTTCGGCGGCTTTCAGATTCTGCGTGAAGATGGACGCGGACAGACCTTGCGGCACGCTGTTCTGCAACTCGATGGCTTCGTCCACGGTCTTGAACGGCATCACATAGAGAATCGGTGCGAAGGTTTCCGTCTGCACGACTTCATCGCTGTTTTTCAGGCCCGTGACGATAGCGGGCAACACGAAGTTGCCTTTGCGATCGCTCAGCGCGGCGCCGCCCGTGCGCACCGTACCACCGCTGGCCTTGGCCTTTTCGATGGCGGCGAGATAGGCGGTCACCGCTTCCTTGCTGTTGAGCGGCCCCATCAGGGTGGTGGCGAGTGTGGGATCTCCGATCTTGCCTTCGACCTGCTTGTACGCAGCGACGAGCT
>JAICYA010000434.1 GCA_025934455.1 Rudaea sp. | reverse complement strand
GACCAGTTGCCCGTGAGCGTTCACCAACGCCCCGCCGGAATTGCCGGAGTTCATCCCCGCAACGGACTGGATGAAGTCCTCGAACGGCGACAGGCTCAATTGCCGGCCGATCGCACTGACAATGCCCATCGTCACGGTCTGGCCGATGCCGAACGGATTGCCGATGGCCAGCACCACGTCGCCCACGCGCGGCATGGCGGATGCGGTCTTGATCGAAGGCAGCCTGCCGGCGTCCACCTTCAGCACAGCGAGATCGGTGTCGTTGTCGCTGCCGATCACGCGCGCGTGCGCGACGCGGCCGTCGTACAACATTACCTGGATGTCGTCGGCGCCGGCGATCACGTGGTTGTTGGTCAGCACGTAGCCGTCTTGCGTGAAAATCACGCCGCTACCCAGACTCTGCTCGCGGCGTTTCAGTGCCGGCCCGGTTTCGCCGCCGAACAATCGCTGCATCAGCGGATCGGGAAAGACCTTGACCGCGTGCTCGGTCACGACCTTGTCGGCATAGATGTTGACCACCGCCGGCGCGGCATCGGCGACTGCGTCCGCATAGGAAGCAGGACCGGATTCCGGTGACACCGCCGGATGCATGGGCGCGACCTGCGCCTGCGGCGCGTGCGGCGACATGCCCAGCTGGCCGCGCAGGCGCGCGCCAACGCCCGGCCAGAGCAGGCCGATCACGAACGCAGCGGCAAGGCCTGCCACCACGAATTGCAAGACGAAAACGAACGGGCGGGCGAGGCGCGGCATGGAGAAAATCAGCAAAGGGCCGGCAGTTCGATTGTGCGCGGCGTTAGCGATCGTTAAACTATCACGATTTTGGGGCGAGCCGCTTTCAAATGGGCAGCGCGGCTTCGCTGGTCCGAATGTGTCTCCGGGTCGGATCAGCCGCTGCGGACGTGCGCATTGAAGACGTGTAGTTCGAATTGGAGTGCCTGATGGCGAGTGAAGTGGTTGACAAGGGCCGACGCAAATTCCTGGCCGGCACCACCGCCGTGCTCGGCGGCGTGGGCGTGGCCGTGGCGGCGATACCGTTCATCGAATCGTGGATGCCGAGCGCGCGCGCGAAATCCGCTGCCGCGCCGGTCACCATTGATATCGGCAAGGTCGAATCCGGCCAGTTGATCCGCTACGCCTGGCGCGGCCTGCCGGTGTTCGTGGTCAATCGCACCCGGCAGCAGCTCCAAGGGTTGCCCGCGCAGGAAGTGCGCCTGAAGGATCCCAAGAGCCAGAACACCGATCAGCAGCCCAGCTACTGCCAGAACGAATATCGTTCCATCAAACCGGAATGGTTGATCGTGGTCGGCATCTGCACGCACCTGGGTTGCGTGCCCGACTACAAAGGCGAAGTGAAGCCGGAACCGTTCGATCCGAACTGGAAGGGCGGCTTCTTCTGCCCCTGCCACAAGTCGCGTTACGACATGTCCGCGCGCGTTTACGACGGCGTGCCGGCGCCGGCCAATCTGGTGGTGCCGCCCTATCACTTCATTGACGATACCCACGTGCAGATCGGCGTGGATCCGACGGGAGCTGCGACATGACCGAACAGGTAAGGATCCGTCCGCGCAACCGCGTGCTGGCCTGGGTCGAGGAGCGCCTGCCGATCCTGTCGTTCACGGCGTCGCACACCACCGGGTATTACGCGCCGAAGAACTTCAACGTGATGTATTACTTCGGCTCGCTGGCGCTGCTGGTGCTGGTGAACCAGATCGTCACCGGCATCTTCCTGACGATGAACTACAACCCGTCCGCCGCGGGTGCGTTCGCGTCGGTCGAATACATCATGCGCGACGTGGAGTGGGGCTGGTTGATCCGCTACATGCACGAGGTCGGCGCCTCGATGTTCTTCATCGTGGTGTACCTGCACATGTTCCGCGGCCTGATGTACGGCTCCTACAAGAAGCCGCGCGAGCTGGTC
>JAICYA010000415.1 GCA_025934455.1 Rudaea sp. | reverse complement strand
TCCAGATCGGTGGTGTGGATCGCGCGTACGTCGATCGGCAGGCGCGCTTGCTCGAAACGCACCGGCACCAGCACGCCGCGATCGGCCGCGTCGCGCGCCTCGCCGCGTACCCAGCGCGAAATTACCGATGTCGGCGTCCAACCCACAACCACAGCCTTCGCCGACATCAGCTGGGCATCGATCTGGTCGTCGAACTCCTGGCCCGGGCTGATCTCAGGATCCCACCACACCGACCAGCCCTTCGCCTCGATCGCGGCCACGAGGGGCGCGACGCGCGCCTTGTCGGCGCGGGCGTAGGAAATGAAGACGTCAGCCATGACATCAGCCCCCTGCGACCGTGGCCGGCACCGCGGCTTTTGCTTCGGAAAGACGCGCTTCGGCAACGGTGACCATGGCTTGCCAGCGCGGGGTGTCGTGCAGCATTTCGAGATCGGGATCCGCCTTGGCGTAGGGCAGGAAAGCATCGGTGATCGTCGCGAACAACGGTTCGAGCATCTCCAGCGCGGTGTTCTTGTCCCGCAAATACACGCAGAGCGCGCATGCGAAGTTGTAACGCATGTTGAAATTCTCGGGATCGATCATCAGCGTCCGGTTCATGCGCGCCTTGGCGCGATCGGCCTCTCCCAGCGCCATGAGCGCATACGCACTGTATGCCAGAACACCTGGATTGTTTTGATCGCGCGCCAAAATCGCTTCCGCACGCTTGAGTGTTACTTCCGCTGCACGCCGTGCAGCCGCAGCATCGCCTATGGCGGTGTAACAGCTCATCAATGTCGCAGCCGCGTTGATATCCGTTTCCATCAGTCCCGCGGCTTTTTCGTAAAAACGGATGGCATCGTCGAATCGGTGTAGCTGATAATTGACGCGCGCTGCGGTGCGATTGGCTTCGTATGACTCCGGATCGAGTTTCAACGCAGCCGCGGCCTCGGATTCCGCCGCATCGGTATCGCCATTCTGGAGCAGGATGTAAGCCTTGACCGCGTGCGCTTCGGCCAGGTCCGGGTCGATCGCCAGCGCGCGTTCGGCAGCGGCCATGCCGCTATCGGACCCCACGCCCAATGTCCGCAGGCTCCGATAACCAATCGCCATCAATGCCCACGCTTGTGCATACCGGGAATCGATTTCGGTTGCACCGGTGCACATGCGGATGATGGCCTGTGCCGCATGTTCATCGAAATCCTGACCGCTCACATACATCTGCCTTGCCATCAGGTACAGGTCGTACGCCTCGGCGCTTTCGGTACCGCGCCGCTCGATGGCCTTCTTTTCTTCCGGCAGAAGCCGCAGCCGCAGCGCCTTGACGATGGCGCGGGAAATCTCGTCCTGCAATGCGAAGATGTCGCTGGTGTCACGGTCGTAACGCTCGGCCCAGACGTGCCCGCTGTCTTCGCAGTCCACCAGTTGCGCACTGATGCGCACCCGGCCGCCGGCCTTGCGTACGCTGCCCTCCAGCACGTGCGTGACCTTCATCTCGCGGACGAGTTGGGGCACGTCCAGTTTCTCGCCCTTGTACTGGAAGGCGCTGTTGCGCGAGATGATGCGGAGCGAGGAAACCTTGCTCAGGTCGGTGATGATGTCCTCGGTGATGCCGTCGCTGAAATACTCCTGATCCGGATCGCCGCTCATGTTGGCGAACGGCAACACGCAGATGGTGTAGCGCGGGGACGGCTTATTGTCGGAGGAAGCGGCCGGCATATCGGCCGGCTTCGCGGCTTGCGTCGCCTGCGAGCGCGCAATCATCGCGGCCAACGCGCGCAGGAGCTCCTGCGCCTGCACGCTGGCGGGATCTTCGTGCCAATCGTCGAGATCGGTGGTGTGGATGGCGCGCACGTCCATCGGCAGACGCGCCTGCTCGAAACGCACGGGAACAAGAATCCCGCGTTCGGCGGCCTCGCGCGCTTCGCCGCGCACCCAGCGCGACGTCACCGAAGTCGGCGTCCAGACCACCAGCACCGCCTTGGCGGCGTCGATCTCGGCGTCGATCTGGTCGTCGAATTCCTGGCCCGGCGTGATTTCCGGGTCCCACCACACCGACCAGCCCTTCGCCTCGATCGCGGCGACCAGCGGC
>JAICYA010000148.1 GCA_025934455.1 Rudaea sp. | reverse complement strand
TGGAACCTGTTCCGGCGCGAAACGCGGCACGCCCATGTTCACGCGCACGTCGTCGTCATCGAGCAATTCCACCGCGACCGGGCCGGAGGGGCTTTGCAGCCGCGTCATGCCCGCACCGAGCGCGCCGGCACGGCGCAGCCACGCGGCGACGCAACGCACGCCATTGCCACACTGCATGGCGCGCGAGCCGTCGATGTTGTAGATGCCGTAGCGAAATGCGCTCGTGGAATCCGGCGCCGATTCGATGGTCAGCAGCTGATCGAAGCCGACGCCGAAATGGCGGTCACCGATCTTCGCGATCTGTGCGGGCGACAGGGAGAACGGTTGCGTGCGGCAATCCACGATCACGAAATCGTTGCCGATGCCGTGCATCTTGGCGAAGCGCAACTTCACTGCTTGCCGGAATCCTGGGTCGGCTGGGCGGGCGTTGCCGCAGGTTGTTGCGGCTGGGTCTGCGATTTCTGGTCCGGCAGCACGAGCGGGCCCTTGTTGCCACAACCGGCAAGGGCGGCGCAGAGCGCCAGCAAGACAATGATGAAATGAATTCGGCGCATGGCGGTCTCCTGCGATTTCATGTTCGCAAGTATACCGTTCTGCGATGCATCTTCGTCTTCACAACGGCGTCAAGTGTGCGTAGGCCACGACCAGCCACTTCGCGCCGGCATTCTCGAAATTGACCTGCACGCGCGCGTGTGCGCCCGCACCTTCCGCGTCGATCACGACGCCGTCGCCGAAATTGGCGTGGCGCACATGCTGGCCGAGCTTGAGCGGCATGGCGTCGCCGCCATCGTCGACGAAACGCCCCGCATACATCGGCCGCGACACCTGCACGCGCGGGCGCACCTCGTGCAGCAATTCGCGCGGCAGTTCGTGCAGGAAGCGCGAAGGCCGGTTGTAGGTTTCCGATCCGTGCAGGCGACGCGATTCGGCGTAACTCAGGATCAGCGTCTGCCGCGCGCGCGTGATGCCGACGTAGGCCAGCCGCCGTTCTTCTTCCAGGCGTCCGGGTTCGTCCAGCGATTTCTGGCTCGGGAACAATCCGTCTTCGAGACCGGCGAGGAACACGACGGGAAATTCCAGGCCTTTCGCCGAGTGCAAGGTCATGAGCTGCACGCAGTCTTCCCAGGCCTCGCCCTGGCTTTCACCGGCTTCGAGCGCGGCGTGGGCGAGAAAGGCGACGAGTTCGGAAAATCCCGCCTCAATGTCTTCGGCATTGCGCTCGAAACGGCTGGCGACGTTGACCAGTTCGTCGAGGTTTTCCACACGCGATTCGGCATTACCGCGTGAGTCTGCTTCGTAGTAATCGCGCAGACCGGATTGCTGAATCGCGTGATCGATCTGCTCGGACAACGCCAGCGGCGCATCGCCTCCCGCGCAAGATCTTTCCAATGCGTCGATCAGATCGAGAAACGCACGCAGCGCATTCTTCGCGCGCCCAGCCAGTGCCGCACCGGCCGCTTCGGTCTGAGTCGCGTCCCACATCGACGCATTCGTGGCGCGTGCGCGCTGGCGCAAGGTATCCAGCGTGCGTTCGCCGATTCCGCGCGGCGGCGTGTTCACGGCACGCTCGAACGCCGCGTCGTCGTTGCGGTTGGCGACGAGGCGCAGATAGGCCAGTGCGTCCTTGATTTCCGCGCGGTCGAAGAAGCGCTGACCGCCATACACGCGGTAGCGGATGTCGTGCTGGATCAGTTGTTCCTCGAAGTTGCGCGACTGCGCGTTGGAGCGGTACAGGATCGCGCAATCGCTGGCCTTGCCGCCGTGCTGCACATGTTCGCGGATGCGCTCGACGACGAAGCGCGCCTCGTCCTGTTCGTTGTAAGCGGCATACAAAGCGATCGCTGCGCCGGCTTCGCCCGCCGTCCACAGCTTCTTGCCCAGGCGCTGCGGATTGTTCGCGATGATCGCGTTCGCCGCATTGAGAATGTTGCCGGTGGAGCGGTAGTTCTGTTCGAGACGAATGGTTTTGGCGCCGGGAAAATCGCGCAGGAAATGCTGCACGTTTTCCACGCGCGCACCGCGCCAGCCGTAGATGGCCTGATCGTCGTCGCCGACCACGAAAACCTGTCCGGTCGTGCCCGCGAGCACGCGAATCCACGCATACTGGATCGTGTTGGTGTCCTGGAACTCGTCGACCAGCAGATGCCGCCAGCGTTCGCGGTAATGTGCAAGCAGCGCGTCATCGTTGAGCCACAGCTCATGCGCGCGCAAGAGCAATTCCGCGAAATCGACCAGCCCCGAACGCTGGCAGGCCTGCTCGTAGGCGCGATAGATGTCGATCAGCGTTTTCGTCAGCGGATTGTGTTCGCTGTGGAAAGCATCCGGCCGCTTGCCTTCGTCCTTGGCGGTGTTGACGAACCACGCGGCCTGGCGCGGCGGGAAACGCGATTCGTCCAGACCCAGCCCCGCGATCGTGCGCTTGAGCAGACGCTGCTGATCGTCGCTGTCGAGAATCTGGAACGTCTCGGGCAATTTCGCTTCACGCCAATGCTGGCGCAGCAGCCGATGCGCGATGCCGTGGAAGGTGCCGATGGAAAGTCCGCGCGTTCCCTGCGCGATCAACGTATCGGCGCGCGCACGCATTTCGCCCGCAGCCTTGTTCGTGAACGTGACCGCCAGGATCGACCACGGCGAGGCGTGCTCGACTTCGAGCAGCCAGGCGATGCGATGCGTGAGCACGCGCGTCTTGCCCGAGCCCGCACCGGCAAGCACGAGGTAATGCCCCGGCGGCGCGCTGACCGCTTCGCGTTGCGCGGGATTGAGTCCGTCCAACAAGTGCGAGACATCCATCCGCGCATTGTAGCGTTCGGCGTAGAATGCACGGCCCGAATTTTTCCGTCCGCCATGTCCGCCTCCGCCGCACGCAAACACGAGATCGATACGAACAAGCTGGCCAAACGCCTGCGCCGTCAGTGCGGGCAGGCGATCGCCGATTTCAACATGATCGAGGACGGCGACCGCATCATGGTGTGCCTGTCCGGCGGCAAGGATTCGTACACCCTGCTCGCACTGCTGCGCCAGTTGCAGGCCAAGGCGCCGGTGCGCTTCGAACTCGTCGCCGTGCATCTGGATCAGAAACAGCCGGGCTACGATGCAGACGTCCTGCCGGCGTACCTGAAATCCATCGACATGCCGTTCCGGATCCTGGAACAAGACACCTACAGCGTGGTCAAGCGCGTGGTACCGGAAGGCAAGACGATGTGCGGCTTGTGCTCGCGACTGCGTCGCGGTTCGCTGTACAGCTTCGCCGAGCGCGAGGGCTTCACCAAGATTGCGCTCGGCCACCATCGCGACGACATCGTCGAAACCCTGTTCCTGAATCTTTTCCATCACGCGACGCTGAAGGCGATGCCGCCGAAGCTGCTCTCCGACGACGGCAAGCACGTGGTGATCCGCCCGCTCGCCTATTGCAAGGAAGACGACATCGCCGAGTATGCGCAGCAGCAGGGTTTTCCGATCATGCCGTGCAACCTGTGCGGCTCGCAGGAAACCCTGCAGCGCAAGGCGATCAAGCAGATGCTCGCCGACTGGGAGCGCAAGACGCCCGGGCGCATCGAAAATGTCTTTCGCGGCATCGGCGAGATCGCGCCCTCACAGCTCGCCGATCGCGACCTGTTCGACTTCGCCGGACTCGGCAGCCGCTCGGCCGAACGTGCCGATCAGTCCGACTGGCTGCTCGGCAACGGCACCGCCGCCGATTAACTTCTTCCCATTCTCCGGATGCTTCGCATGATGTGGTTTCGCAACCTCACGCTGTTTCGTTTCTCCGAAAAAACCGCCAAGTCGCTCAAATCGCTGGAAGACAAACTCGCCCAGCACCGGCTGCGCGCGCCGGGACCGCTGGAACTGGCAACGCAAGGATTCATCTCGCCGTTCGGCCGGGACGAGGAAGTTCTGACTCGCAAGGTCGGCGACTTTATCCTGCTGAATATCGCCAGCGAGCGACGTTTGTTGCCGAATTCTGTCGTAAACGATGAATTGTCTGCACGTTTGAAGAAGATAACCGAAAAAGACGGCAGAAAGGTCGGCTCCAAGGAGCGCAAGCGCCTGAAGGACGAGATCCTGACCGATCTTTTACCGCGCACCTTTACGAAAATGTCGCGAACTGCTTGCTATCTGTCGCTAAAATCCGGCTTTGCCGTTCTTGACACCGCGAGCCGGAAATCCGCTGAAGAAGCATTAAGTCAATTGCGTCAAGCACTTGGCAGTTTTCCGGCAGTACCGATGGCAGCGGAGGAATCCCCTCGACGGCTGATGACGGACTGGCTGATCCATGGCAAGCTACCTGCAGGTCTGGTCCTGGGCGACGAATGCGAACTGCGTGACCCGGCCGAATCCGGCGCCGTGGTGCGCTGCCGCCGCCAGGACCTTGAAACCGACGAAGTGCGCGAGCATCTGAAGAGTGGCAAGCAGGCGTTCGCTCTCGGTTTGACCTTCGAGGAGCGTTTGAGCTTCACCCTCGGCGAGGATCTCGCCGTGCGCAAGCTGCGCTTTCTCGATGTAGTGCAGGACGAACTGGAGGCTTCCGGACGCGACACGGAAGCCGGCGACATAGACGCCACCTTCGCCCTGATGACACTGGAGTTGGAGCGCCTGTTGCTGAAACTGGAAGAGTGGTTCGGTTTGCCCCGGCCGGACGACAGATAGCAAGGCGCATCCGGGGCGGGAACTGCATCATGACCGTCGCGGAAAACCAAAATTATCTGGAACTGGCCACGCCCGATGGCGAAACCATCAAGGTGCTGCGCCGCGCGCATCCGCGCGCACGCCGCCTGCGCCTGACCGTCACCTCCGGCGGCGCGCAGGTGTCGTATCCACAGGGCACGCATCCGGCGCAGGTGTTCGCGTTCCTGCGCAAGCACGCGAACTGGCTGGAACGCAAACTCGATGAGTTGCAGGATGGGGCCTCACTGCCGCCAGCGCTCAAACCCGGCGTGCCGACCGTGTTGCCTTTGCGCGGAGAGACCACGCGCCTGCAGTGGCGCGACGGCGCCTATCCGCACATCGAGCTGTCCGACGAGCGCCTGATCCTGGCGCTGCCCAAGCCGCACAACAAACAGACGCTGACCGCCGCGCGCGGGTTGTTGCATTCCTTCTTGCACGCGCAGATCCGCCGCGACGTATCGCGGCATCTGGCGCGTTACACGCTGGACCTCGGCCGCGCTCCGAGCGGCATTCGCATCAAGCCGCTCAAGAGTTTGTGGGGCAGTCTCGACACACGCGATCGCGTCACCCTCGACCTCGCCCTGGCGCTAGCGCCACCCGAAGCGTTGCGCTACGTGGTCGTGCACGAGTTGTGTCACCTGCGCGTGCGCAACCATTCGCCGCGCTTCTGGGATCTGGTCGGCTCGCTCGACCCGGATTGGCAGACGCAGCGCGACTGGCTCAAGGCCAGCGGGCAGGCGCTGAAGGCAGAGTTGGCACGGTTGATCGCGCCTTAGGGGTCTTGGATTTTCGCCGCGCGAAAGCGCAGCAATTGCGCCGCGACTGCCGGCGCGTCTTCCATGTGCAAGTGGTGCGTGCCGGCGATGCGCCGTACCTGGATGTCCTGTACCTGCGCGATGCGCCGGTCCATCGCCGCGCGCGGCATGTAGGGCTGCTCGGGCTCGGCCAAAACCAGCGCGACCGGTGCACGGATGCCGCGCAGCACGGCCAGTATCTGTTCTTCGGTGTTGCGCACCGGCGAAGTGAGCG
>JAICYA010000439.1 GCA_025934455.1 Rudaea sp. | reverse complement strand
TCCCACGAGGCATCAAAACCCGCCTGGAAATAGCTCGCGGTGTTCTCGGCGTTCGGCTGTTCCAGGGTGTTGAACGCGAGCTGCGGCTTGAACGCGGTCGCCGCGGCGCCTTCCAGCGCACGCGCCCCGCGCAGCTTCAGGCGCGCCTGCTGGACATCGAGGTTGTCGTGCAGGGCCGTATCGACCAGCGTATTCAACTCAGGATCGTCGAAGTGTTTCCACCAGCCGGTCAGGTCGGGCGCGACGCCAAGTTGCGGCGCGTGGCGCCAGTGCGCCGGCAGGTCGCCGGTCGGAAGCGCCGGCACCTCGACGCTGACGCAGGCGCCAAGCGCCACACACAGTGCCGCGACGCCCAAAAGATGCGGGATTGAACGACGGTAGCGCACAGGTGAATGCATGGGCCTCGGCAGTGTAATAGCCACGCCCTCCCGGCCGAGCAAGGCGCACGCTGACTACTTTGCACCGCGCATCTTTCCGGCGGCTTTGCTGCCAAGGCAATGCGTGCGTGGCATTCTAGCTAGCCATGCCCGGCCTGATACCCGAACGCTTCATCGACGAGCTCCTGACCCGCATCGACATCGTCGAAGTGGTGCAGCCGCGCGTGCCGCTGAAACGCGCCGGACGTGAGTGGACCGCGTGCTGCCCGTTTCACGATGAGCGCACACCCTCGTTTTATGTCAGTCCGGCCAAGCAGTTTTACCACTGCTTTGGCTGCGGCGCGCACGGCAGCGCAATCAAGTTCCTGATGGAGTACGAGCACCTCGAATTTCCCGACGCGGTCGAGGAACTGGCGCAGACGGCCGGCCTGACGGTGCCGCATGAAGGCGGTCCCGCGCGCCCGCGCGAGGATCACACCGACCTGTACACGCTGCTGGATGCGGCGGCAAAGTTCTACCAGGCGGCACTGCCGAAAAGCGATGTCGCGCGTGCCTATTGCAGCCAACGCGGGCTTGATGCAGGGATCATCGAACGCTTCCGGATCGGTTGGGCGCCGGGTGGCTGGGACGCGATCAAACGCGCGCTGGGCAGCACCACCGCGCGGCTGCAAATGCTGGACGCAGCCGGGATGCTCGCGAGCGGCGACAAGGGCAAGTACGACCGCTTCCGCGAACGCCTGATGTTTCCGATCATGGACCGGCGCGGACGCGTGATCGCGTTCGGCGGACGCATCATCACCAGCGCCGCCAACGCGCACAGCGCCGAGACGACCCGCGGCGAGGGACCGAAATACCTCAACTCGCCGGAAACCCCGCTGTTCCACAAGGGCCGCGAACTTTTCGCGCTGTGGCAGGCGCGCGAGGCCAACCGCAAGCTCGAACGCCTGCTCGTGGTCGAGGGCTACATGGACGTCGTCGCGCTGCACCAGGCCGGCATCACCCAGGCCGTCGCCACGCTCGGCACTTCGACCACGGCCGAGCACGCCGAGTTGCTGTTTCGCGCCGCGCCCGATGTGTTCTTTTGCTTCGACGGCGACAAGGCGGGTCGCAGCGCCGCGTGGCGCGCGCTGGAATCGGTGCTGCCGCGAATGCGCGACGGGCGTCAGGCCTTCTTCCTGTTCCTGCCCGAGGGCGAAGACCCCGACACGCTGGTGCGCAAGGAAAGCCGCGACGGTTTCGAAGCGCGGCTCAAGCAGGCGACACCACTGTCGGAATATTTTTTCGCGTACCTTGCGCACGACGTGAACGTCGCGACGCTGGACGGCCGTGCGCGCCTCGCCGAGCACGCCAAACCGTTGCTCGCGAAACTGCCGGACGGCGCGTTCCGCGATCTCATGGCTGCCGAGCTTGAAAGGCGCACCGGGACTAATGCCGGCAGTGTGAATCTGAAGCGGCCACCGCAACGCGTATATGCAACAGGATTTTCTTTGCCTGCCAGCGCACCACGCCGCACG
>JAICYA010000343.1 GCA_025934455.1 Rudaea sp. | reverse complement strand
TGGCGCCGCGTTTGCGCGCGGGCTGGACGCGATCCTGGCTGCATTCGCGGCCGTACCGGTCT
Organism: Rudaea sp.; assembly: GCA_025934455.1. The sequence goes on along the minus strand of JAICYA010000343.1, from coordinate 2,740 downwards.
CGGCGTCGTCCAATGCCGCGCCGCTCGGGCAGGGCGTAATCTTCATCGTGAGCTTGCCGCGTTCGGCTTCGACCTTGACCGAACAAATGCTGGCGTCGCACCCGCACGTCGAAGGCTCGGGCGAGCTGCGTGATCTGCCACAGGTGTTGCGGGAAGAGTCACAGCGACGCGGGCGTCACTACCCGGAATGGGTCGGGTCGATGACGCCGGAGGACTGGCGGCGACTCGGCGAACGTTACCTCGAGCGTACCGCGCGCTGGCGCCGCGCGCGGCCGTACTTCACCGACAAGCTGCCGGGCAACTGGCTGCATGTAGGAGCGATTCGCGCGATGTTGCCGGGCGCCAAGATCGTCGTCTGCCAGCGGGATCCCGTGGAAACGTGTTTCTCGTGTTACCGCCAGTACATGACGGCGGACGGGCAGGGCTGGACGCACCGGTTTGAAGACCTGGGTGCGTACTGGAGTGGTTTCGACCGTGCCGTGCGCCAGTGGCGCGCGCTGTTTCCGGAACATGTTTACACGCAGAGCTACGAAGGTCTGCTGGCTGATCCGGAATCAAGCGTTCGTGCCCTGCTGGCGTTTTGCAAGTTGCCGTTCGAACCCGGCTGCCTTGACTTTCACACCAACCCGCGCGCGGTGCGTTCGCCCAGCGCAGCCCAGGTGCGCGAGCCGCTTCGGCACGACACGGCGCGCGCGCCGCGCTACGGCGCGTTGCTGGATCCGCTGCGGCGCGCGCTGGGCTTTGTTGACATCGCGAGCGCACACTGACACACGCTGCGTCGCGCTCACTCGGCGAAGCGCACCAATACCGCGTCCGCTTCGACGAAGTCGCCGGCTGCGGCCGACAGGCTGTCGATGACGCCTGCGCGCGGTGCTTTTAGCGATAGTTCCATTTTCATTGCTTCCATCACCAATAACTCCTGACCGGCCTCCACCGTGTCGCCGGGTTTGGCTTTGACCAGCACGATGCGACCGGGCATCGGCGCGGTTACCTGGTTGCCAGCGGCGGCGTCACTGGCTTCCCACGCGAACGCCGGCACGCGCTGGAAGCGCCAGCGGATGCCGTTGGCATCGTGCAACATTACGCGCGTGGCGTCGGCGCGCGCGGCGAAGCGTGTGGCTTCGCCGTCAAAGTGTGCATCGAGAACGTGGCCGTCCCAACGTGCGCCGTCAACCGAACACGCAGTGTCGCCACATTGCAATTGGTACCGGCCCGCGTGGCCCCAGGCCTCGACTTCGTACCTGTGCTCGCCGATTGCGAACGCGATCACTCGCTTGCCTGCGTGGCCGATGCGCCAGGCGTCCGCGGTGTTCCACGGCGAATACGGGTCGGTGGTGGCGCCGGCAACGTGTTGTTCGTCGTACAGCGCCGCTGCTGCGGTGGCTGCGAACAGGGTGCGTGCATCGGCTTCGGTGGCGCCGGCGATGAATTCATCCAAATGCCGATCCAGGTAGCCGGTATCGATCCGGTGTTCGATGATCGCCGGGTGACGCACCATGCGTTCCAGAAACGCGACGTTGGATTTCGGCCCCACGATTTCAGTCTGCGCCAGCGCCTCGCGCATTCGCTGCAGGGCCGCGGCGCGGTCGGTATCCCACACAATCATCTTGGCGATCATGGGATCGTAGAAGATCGTCACGGTGTCGCCTTCGATCACGCCGCCGTCCAGGCGCAGTTGCGATGAAGGTGCCGGCAATTGCAGGCGCGTGAGCTTGCCGGAGCCTGGCAGGAATCCGTGATCCGGATCTTCGGCGTATAGCCGTACTTCGATCGCGTGGCCGTGTGAATGAATCTGTTCTTGCGTCAACGGCAAAGGCTCACCGTTCGCAATCCGCAGTTGCCATTCGACGAGGTCGACCCCGTGCGTCATTTCGGTGACGGGGTGTTCCACCTGGAGGCGTGTATTCATCTCCATGAAGTGGAAGTCGCCTTGCGGCCCTACGACGAACTCGACGGTGCCTGCGCCGACGTAGTTCACGGCCTTGGCCGCAGCCACCGCGGCCGCACCCATGGCCGCGCGCCGTGCGTCGTCCAGGAACGGGGATGGGGTTTCTTCCAGCACCTTCTGGTAACGCCGCTGCGCCGAGCACTCGCGCTCGCCGATATGGATGACGTGGCCGTGGCGGTCGCCAAAAATCTGGAACTCGATGTGGCGCGGGTGCTCGATGTAGCGTTCGAGCAGCATTGAGGCGTCGCCGAACGCGGCCTTGGCGACGCGCTGGGCGGTCTCCAGTGCCGCCGGAAATTCCGCATCCGAGCGCACGATCTGCATCCCTTTGCCGCCGCCTCCCGCCGAGGGTTTGATCAGCAGCGGGTAGCCGATCTTGTGTGCCTGCTGCGCGAGGAATGCGTTGTCCTGATTATCGCCGTCATAGCCCGGTACCAGCGGCACGGCGTGCTTGGCCATGAGGTGCTTGGCCGCGGCTTTGGATCCCATGGCTTCGATGCTGGCAGGATCCGGGCCGACGAAAATGATGCCGGCCTCGATGCACGCGCGGGAAAAATTGGTGTTCTCGGAGAGAAATCCGTAGCCGGGGTGGATCGCCTGGGCGCCGGACTTTTTCGCGACCACGATGATCGCATCGCCGCGCAGGTAGGATTCGGCCGGAAGCGAACCGCCAATCGGCCACGCCTCGTCGGCCTGGCGAACGTGCTGCGCGTCCTTGTCGGCCTCCGAGTACACCGCGATCGTGTGGATCCCAAGCCGGCGGCAGGTGCGAATCACGCGGCAGGCGATCTC
>JAICYA010000492.1 GCA_025934455.1 Rudaea sp. | reverse complement strand
TAGGCGTTGCCCTTGTCTTCGGAAAGGTTCTCGAACGGCAGCACCGCGATGGATTTGGCGGGGATCGGAACGGCTTGCGCGGTCGCAACTGGCAGCCCGGATGAAGTCGCGCCCGCGATGGAATCCGGGGGAATGTCTGTCCCGGATTGATTCGCGACATCCCTGTCGCTCACCCTTCGGGCCGGCTCCGCCGTTCGCGTTTGCATTCCCTGCAAACGCAGTCGCTGCGCTGCATCCGGGCTACTTGTCGCCGAAGTTGTGCGTTCGAATCGCCACAGCAATCCGCCGCCAATCGCCAACACCAGCGCGATCAGCAGCAATTCCGCGCCGGATACGCGCTGTGCGCCCCGCTCGCCGTGGTACCACGCCAGCACCAGTGCGACGACGAATCCCAGCGCGATCGCGGCGAACGCAATGCGCATGACATCATGCGGCCAGTCGTAGCTGTCCACCGCAAGGCCGAGCGCCTGCAGCAGCGCCCAGCCGGCCGCGAGGTACGCCAGCGCCCACTGCACCAGCTTGCGTTGCTTCAAACGCGCGAGGAACTCAGCCATGCTTGCCCCCGCAAACCGTCGCGTAATACGGGTCGGTGGTTTTCATTTTTTTGACGACGGCGATGAAGCGCGGCTCGCAGCGGATCGGGTCCAGCGCCGGCAGCATCACCGCCCAATCGGCAAAGCCACCGATCGTCCCTGCATTGCGTTCGAGATAATCCAGCGCCAGCTCGGGTTCGCCCAGCAGCACGATCACGGCAACAAGGTCGTAATCCTCAAGTGCATTGCCGCTGGCCGGATCCAGTTTGCTATTGAAAGGCAATGCGGCATAGCGGGCCGCCAAGGCATGGCGGTCGCCGTGGCCGGCGAGCGCATCGGTCAATTCGCGCCCCATCGCAGCCGCGCTCGGGTTCAGCGTCGCGGCAAGGCGTTCCAGCATGGATCGCGCGCCCGCGTAATCGCGAAGCTGCAGATCGGCCATGGCAATGTCATCCATGCAAGCGTGGTACGTGGGCGCGAACGCCAGGATGCGCATGCAAACCGCCTTGGCCTCGGCATCGCGGCCCAGCGTGCGCAACACGAAAGCGTGGTTTTCGCCCACGACCAGCGAACGCGGATCGAGCGCCGAGGCGTGTTCCAGCGAAGCGAGGCCACCGGCGAGATCGCCGTTGCTCATCAACAGCGTTCCGCGCCATTGGTAAGCGGTCGCGAACGAAGGCTTCAATGTGATCGCGCGGCTGAGCAACGCATCGGCGGTGGGCCGCCGCAGTTCATACGTCGCAACACTGCCCAATGCCGCATAGGCTTCCGGCGAAGAAGGATCGAGCGCCAATGCGCGCTCGGCGAAATCCGTCGCGCGCGCCAGGGTTTCCGGAAAAGAAATGCGCGCGCTGTAATCGCCGAGAACCGAATAAGCCAACGCCTGGCCCGCATAACCTTGCGCGAATTTCGGATCGGCCTTGGTACTTTGATCGAACAGGTCAATGGCCTGCCAGAGCGCGTCGCCGCGCCGTTGCGGCCAAAGCGCGATGCCGCGCAGATACAGGTCATAGGCTTTCAGGTTGGTGGTGC
>JAICYA010000269.1 GCA_025934455.1 Rudaea sp. | reverse complement strand
GCGGTGCATACGGAACAGGAAATTATGGTCCTCCGGGAGGCAGCGGCGGCGGTCACGGTGTGGTAGGAGCCGGTTTGACCATCACGAACAGCGGCAGCATCGGCGCTGGCGCGGCCGGCAGTCTCAGCAAGTTCGGCATACCCGGCACGGCCGGCACGGCTGGCGATGCGATTCTGTTTGAAGGCGGCGCCAACACACTCAAGTTGCTGACCGGTTCCACGATCACCGGCGCTATCGAACTGGCCACAGGCGCCAGCGCATCGATTCAACCGCAGAACAGCGGATTGACCTTGTCGAGCAATGTCGTGCTCGATGCAAGCTCGTCCTCGGCAGGTTTCGACACCACGTCAGCGCCCTTGACCGCATCCGGCGTCATTTCCGGAACAGGCAGCATTTCGGTGGCAGGTTCCGGTGCCAATCCGCTGATTCTATCGGCGACCAATACCTTCACCGGCGGCACCACCGTGAACTCCGGCATTCTGCAAATCGACGGCGCGATTGGCCAGGTGACTATCGGCGGCGGCGTCCTGGATGGCGTCGGCACAGTCGGCAACATCACCGCCAGCGGCGGCAGCGTGAGTCCCGGCGAATCCGACCAGATGTTCGGTGCGCTGACATCGAACGGCACTGCGAATATCGCGGCCGCATCTGCGCTTTCAATTCGCAGCACCGATGGCGTGATTTGTTCTGCGTTGAACGCCGCCGGCGCGCTGACCCTAGCTGGCACCTTGTCTATCCGTTTCGAGAACGCACCAGAAATTGGCGCGACCTGCACGATCGCCACCGGCAGCGGCGTCAACGGAACCTTTACGAACGTCCAGTCCGCGCCCGCAACGGTTACGGTTATCTACAACGCGACCAATGTCCAATTCATAGTCACCGCCAGCGACGACATCTTTGCCGATGGGTTCGATGGCGGGGCGCATTAGACCGCCTTGCGCGGCAGGCGCAGGAACATCAGCGCCGACAGCACCGTCACGCCGCCGAGAATCAGCATGGTGACGCGGAACGCGGCGATGTAGTTTCCGCCATCGTGCGGGCCGTTGCCGATGTACAGGGCCATCAGCAGGGATGCGAAGGCGATGCCGAAACTGCTCGACAGGTTCTGCACGGTGCTGGTCATGCTCGCGCCCATGCTCGCCTGCGCGTGGGAGAGATCGACGAAGCCGAGCGTGTTCATCGCCGTGTATTGCAGCGACATCACGAAGCCGTAGACGAACACCTGCACGCAGATCAGCCAGATCGGCGTCGCCGCGCTCATGCTCGCGAACGCCATCACCAGGATGCCGGCGAGCGCCGTGTTCCAGAGCAGCACGCGGCGGTAGCCCTGGTATTTCAGGATCGGCCCGACGAAGAAGCGCATCAGCAACATGGCCAGTGCCTGCGGAATCTGCAGGGCGCCTGCCATGACCGCCGAATAGCCGAAGCCGACCTGGAACAGCAGCGTCATCAGGAATGAAATGCCGCCGACGCCCAGGCGCGCGGCGAAACCGCCGTTGAAGGCGACGCGAAAGCTGCGGATGCGCAACAGGCGCAGGTCGACGATCGGTGCGTCCACGCGCATCGAGCGGCGCCAGTACAGCGCGAGCGCGGCCAGCGCAACGATTGCGAACACGAATCCCTGCGCGTAGACCGCTTCGCTTAATTGTTCCAGTGCCCACGACAATCCGCCGGCGCCGAGCGCGAACAGCAAGAATCCGGAGACATCCAGCGGCGCGCGTGCGCCGCGGTAGTCCGGCATGGCGCGGCGGGCGAGGAAAAGGCCGACGATGCCGAACGGGATGTTGACGAAGAAGATCATCCGCCACGACACGTACATGGCGAAGAAACCGCCAAGCAGCGGGCCGATGGCCGGACCGATCAGTCCCGGAATCGTCGCCACGCTCATGGCCTGCACGAACTCGGATTTGTCGAACGCGCGCACCAGCGCAAGACGCCCGACCGGCATCATCATCGCGCCGCCGAAGCCCTGCACGACGCGCGCGGCGACCAGCATCCACAGGTTTTGCGCTAGTCCGCAAGCGAGCGAGCCGAGCGTGAACACGAGGATCGCCCACCAGAAAATCTCGCGCGTGCCGCGACGGTCGGCCAGCCATGAACTCAAGGGAATGAACACCGCGAGTGCAAGGGTGTAGCTGGTCAGCGCCGTGCGCAGGTCGAGCGGGGCGATGCCCATGCTGTCCGCGATGCTCGGCGTCGCCGTGTTGACGATGGTCGAGTCGAGCATCTGCATGAAGAACGAAAACGCGACCAGCCAGAGCAGGGCACGTTTGGCGGGAGCGTCCAGCACCGGTGCGGCGGTGATGTCCTGAGTAGGTGCTGCCTCGGCGTCCATGGGCCGGGAACTATACTCGAACAGGATTTACGCGAGCTGAGCCTTCGCCCATTCGGTGTCTAAGCGTTCCATCGCATCGCGCGGTTTGAGCTTCGCTGCTTTGGCGAATGCTGCGGCGGCATCGTCTTCGCCTTTTCCGCCGTGCAGCAGCAATTGCGCGTTGCCGAATTCGATCCAGGCGATGGGCGAGTCCGGCGTGAGCTTGAGCGCTTCCTTGAGTTGCTTTTCCGCCTCGGCCGCACTCGCACCATAGGTGAACTTGGCCAGCATGCCGCCGACCTTGCCGACGATTTCGGCGTGATAAAGACCGAGCGCAGTGCGCGCCTCGGCGTGTTTTGGCGCGAGCTTCAGCGCAGTGTCCAGCGACGACTTCACCTTGCCGGCGATGCCCTGCGCCAGCGCCTGCGCGATGGACAGGCTCTGGCTGTAGCGACCGAGCGCGAACGCGCGGCGGTAATGGCTATTGGCTTCATCAGGCAAGGCGGCGATGGCCGCTTCCGCAAGCTCGGCGAGTTCTGCGTAGCGGGCCAGCTTGTCCTTGTCGGACTTGAGCAGGTAGGCCGCATGGATGCCGCCGGCCTTGATTGCGACCGACGCACCGAGTGCCTTCAACGCAACGCCGGCCTCGAAGCTTTCCTGAAAATCGCCACGATGGAATGCGCGCCATGCATCTTGCAGTTGCGCCGCGATTTTTGCCGCGTCCTTGCCTAGTTTGCCATTCGCCTTGAGCAGTTTCGCGACATGCTTTTCGTCCGGGAACGGCTCCAGATCGCCGGCGTGCAGCGCCTTCCAGGCCTTGGCCAGCTTGTCACCGGTGTAGTCGTATTCCTTGTCCGGATGCGCAAACGACGCCCACTTCGATTTGGCCATGTCGGAACCCTCGATGCGATGCGCAAGCATAGCGCGCCAACGGGTAAACTGCGCCGATGACAATGAATGCCGCCATCGTCAGACGTGCCGCCGAACTGCGGGAGCGCCTGGCCGACGCCAATTACCGTTACCACGTCCTCGACGAACCGAATATCCCGGATGTCGAGTACGACGCGCTGATGCGCGAACTGGAAGGCATCGAGGCCGCACATCCCGACCTGCGCACGCCGGATTCGCCGACGCAGCGCGTGGGTGCCGCTCCGTCGCGCGAATTCGCGGAAGTTCGGCATGCGTTGCCGATGCTGTCGCTGTCGAATGCGTTCAGCGACGAAGAGGTCGCGGACTTCGCGCGCCGCATCCGCGAACGACTGGGACGCGGCGATCTCGAATT
>JAICYA010000291.1 GCA_025934455.1 Rudaea sp. | reverse complement strand
TCCAGACCATCGGCCGCGCCGCGCGCAACCTGCGCGGCACGGCGATCCTGTACGCCGACCGCATCACCAACTCGATGCGCGCCGCGATCGACGAAACCGACCGGCGCCGGCAGAAACAGGTGGAATACAACGCCGCGCACGGCATCGTGCCAAAGTCGGTGGTCAAGAAAATCACCGACATCATGGAAGGCGCGCGCGCCGACGCCGAGGCCGAGCGTACGGGCCGCAAATCGCGCGGCGGATTGCGTGTCGCCGAGGAAGCCGCGAATTACGCTGCGCTGGCCCCGGAAAAACTCGCCGCCGAACTCAAGCGCCTCGAGGCGCAGATGTACAAACACGCACAGAACCTGGAATTCGAGGACGCCGCGCGCCTGCGCGACGAACTACATCGGTTGCGCGAGGCGGGATTGCGCGGCTGAGTCCGCTTCAGCGACTCAGATACCCGCGCTCGACCAAAGTTGCGGCGAGCGCATCGGTGTAGGCCAGCTTGTCGCGGTAGTCCATGTGCGAATCGTCCGGCAGGTCGAAGCGCGACAATGCCGGAACGTCCAGCGCATCGAGGAAATGCGCCTCGGGAAACGCCGCGACGAGGCGATCCCGGTATTGTTCGCGCGGAAACACGCGCTGCAGCGCGTCGCGTTGCAGTCCGTTGACCGGACTGGAATAGAAAATCACGCTGCCGCCGCGCGCGGCGATCGCACCGATCCAGGCATGCATCGGCGCCAGATCCCCGAGCCAGCGTTGCGGATCGTGTGGCGGCAATGCGGCGATGTTGCCTTCCATTGTCTGGGCGAAATGCCGCTTGGTGGATTCGGGATCGGTCTGTCGGTAATCGATGTCGCCGCTGCGATTGGCGTAATAGCGTATGTAATCGTGGAACGGCTCGCCGCCTTCGAGCGCATGCTTAAGGCTGGCCTTCCAGCCGAAAGCCGGATTGGCGATGACCGCATTGCGCTGCCAGTCCGTCAGCAGACGACGATGCAGGTTCCAGCTCGGCGTCCACTGCTTGTGGAAATAGTCGACGTAGGGTTGTTGCATGTCCCAATACACACGCAGGTAGCCGACCGCGTCGAGGTCGCACAACACCACGCCGCGGAAACTCTCATCGGCCGCCAGGTCGCGCAGGGTCGCCAGCGGGTAATGCGCATCCACAGCAAGCATCACCGGCCGATACTTGGGCAGGCGTTCGCGCAGGCGCTTCGGATCGATGCCGAATTCGGTCCGCGAGGCGCCGAGCAGGGCGAGCGGGACGCCGCTTCCGCTATCCACGCGTTCGCGCTGCTGCGCCCAAAGCTGGCGCGAATCGAGAATGTTCGGCCGATAACCCGCCGCGCGCCAGTGCGCCTCGGCCAAGGCGCAGATCGCCACCGCCAGCGCGACGGCGAGCAGCCACGCGCCGAGCCAGCGCCGACCCGCGGGCGCGTCAGAACTGGAAGTAGATGAACGCATGATTGTCTCCGGGCGAGAGCATGATCATCGCCAGCATCAGTCCGAGCGCAAGGCCGATCACCGGCGCCGGCAGGCGCTGCTGCCATGTCAGCAGATCGCGATCGCGCATCAGCCAGTGCACCGCGGTAACCAGGGCGAATCCGACGACGGCGAACATCTGGCCGCTATCCAGGTCCGTACCGTTCCCGGCCGAGGCCGGCAGAAGATGGCCGAAAGCCTGCCACGCCGTTGTCGCATCCGGCGCACGGAACCAGATCCAGGTCAGCGTGACCAGCAGCAAGGTCAACAGGCCATAGCCGAAGCGCAGCAGCGCCGGCGCCTGCCAGTTCGCCGGCAACAGGCGCTCGCGCGTGAAACGCTCGGCGGCCAGGAACAAACCGTGCAACCCACCCCAGATCACGAACGTCCAAGCCGCGCCGTGCCAGAGTCCGCCGATCAGCATGGTCAGCATCAGGTTGACGTAGGTGCGCCATGCGCCGCGCCGATTGCCGCCGAGCGAGACGTACAGATAATCGCGCAGCCAGGTCGACAGCGAGATGTGCCAGCGCCGCCAGAAATCCGAAAAACCGATCGCGGCGTACGGATAGCGGAAGTTGATCGGCAGCGTGAATCCGAGCGCCAGTGCAGCACCGATGGCGCAGGTCGAATAACCGGCGAAATCGCAGAAGATCTGCCCGCTGAAAGCCAGCGTGCCGCTCCATGCGGCCGCCGCGTGCGCGGTGCCCACGGCATTGAAAAACGTGTCCGCCACCGGTGCGAAAACGGTATCGGCAAGCACGCATTTTTCGAACAGGCCGAGCACGAGCAACGCGCAGCCCAGGCCGAGACTTTCGCGCGTGGTCCGGCGCGGCGTTTCGATCTGCTCGCGCATCTGCGTGAAGCGTGTGATTGGGCCGGCCACGAGCTGCGGAAAGAACGCGACGTAGAGCGCGTAATCGCGCCAGTTTCGCGTCGGCTCGAATTTGCCGCGGTAGATATCCAGACAATACGACAGCGAATGGAAGGTGTAGAACGAAATGCCGATCGGCAGCACGATGTCGAATCGCGCCGGCACATAGCGCAGGCCGGCCAGTGCCAGCAGCGCGGCGAAATTGTCGAGCAGGAAGGCGTGGTACTTGAACAGGCCGAGTACGCCGAGGTTGATCAGCAGGGTCGCCACGATCCAGCGTTTGCGCGCGCCGGGCCGCGCAGATGCATGGATGCGCCGCGCGATCCAGAAATCCAGCGTCGCCGAGCCGATCAGCAGCGGCAGGAACAGCGGGTTCCAGGCCGCGTAGAAAACGTAGCTCGCGATCAGCAAGAACCATTTGCGCGCCGCCCATCCGCGCAAGGCGTTGTAACCGCACAAGACGACCGCGAAGAAAACGACGAAGGTGAAGGAATCGAACTGCATGCGCGGCCGGTTCTCGATGACGCGTGATTATCGGCGAGCGCCGGCCGGTCTCCAAGCGCACCTGCCACGCTTGGCGCGGAGGGTGCGCACGATGTATCATGCGCGCCCCTCGGGAACATCCCCTGTGGGCAGTTAGCTCAGCGGTAGAGCACTACCTTGACATGGTAGGGGTCACAGGTTCGATCCCTGTACTGCCCACCACCCCGGCGATAAGATACGCGCAACCCCCAGTAGGTATGCGCCGTGCGCCGATTCGCCCTGTATTTTTCGCTGTGCGCGGGATTCGCCTGCGCAGCGTCCGCATTCGCCGGCGTGGGCACCACGACGGCCGGGGTGACCACGGTCGATCCGAACAATCCATCCACGGACGTGCAGCAGCAGTCCTCCGGATTCGTAGCGGCGAACCAGCAGGCGCAGAACGCGGCCAATGGCGGGATCGTGCTGCCCAATGGCGTCGCCGGT
>JAICYA010000250.1 GCA_025934455.1 Rudaea sp. | reverse complement strand
TTGCCGATGTGCCGCCGGACAAGTTGCCGATGCACGCGGCTGGTTGAACGGTCCCTACGTCGTAGCGCCGGCATGATCATCATGTTTTATCGTTGTCATTCCGGAGCCGGCCGCAGGCCGGAATCCGACTGCGTTGGCAGGACTGCCAACGCGAACGCGGCGGCACGCCGCCGCGGCCCGCAGGGCGAGCGCCATGGATGGCGCGAGTCAATCCATGGACTTTGCTTCGAGAGTGGAGGAAGTCACTGGATTCCGGCCTGCGCCGGAATGACGAGCAAAAGCTAACCCTTGCGTGAAGTCACCGCGTCCTTCAGCGAAAACACTCGCGTCATCGGCACCCATTTCTCGCCCGGTTTCGCGAACGGCAGCGGTTGCTGGAATTTCCACATCAAGGCCTCCCACGCCTGCACCCGCGGATCGGCGGCGTCGGCCGCGGCCTTGCCGGCAGGCGAGAAGTCTTCCGGCACGTCCATTGTCATCACCAGCCGGTTTCCCGCGCGGAAGATTTCGAGATCGCGAACGCCGGCTGCCCCAATCGATTCGACGATCTCCGGCCAGATGTTTTCGGGTCGGTGCCAGCGCTCGTATTCGGCGATCAGCGCAGGGTCGTCGTGCAGGTCGAGGGCGTAGTACAGGCGCATGGGATTCATGCGGCTCGCGCGCGAACACGCTGCATCGCAAACAGGAACACCGCCACGAAACATCCCAACGGCACGAGCATCGCGCGGGCGATGCCCGCCAAGTCGGAAACGGCGCCCGTGAGTGCCGTCAGCACCGCGCCGCCGACGATCGCCATCACCAGCAAGGACGCGCCGAGCTTGCGGTCGCTGTCGCTGAAGCCATCGACACCGAGCGCGAAGATGGTCGGGTACATCACCGACATGAAGAAGCTGACGATCACCAGCGCGTACAGGCCCGGCAGGCCGGGTAACATCACGGCGAGCGCGCAAAGCACCACGTTGACCGCGGCGAACATGGCCAGCAGCTTGCGCGGGGCGACGATGCGCATCAATGCGGTGCCGGCGAATCGCCCCAGCGTGAACAGCACCAGCGACGCCGTGAGGTAATCGGCGGCGCGCCGCTCGGACGTTCCGGGAATCGTGCCCTGGCAGTACCGGATCAGGTAGCTCCAGACGCCGACCTGCGCCCCCACGTAGAAGAATTGCGCGGCGACCGCGGACAGGAAACGCCGGTTGCGCAGCAGGCGCCCGAAGTGCCGCAATCCTGAGGCATGATGCTCGACGTGTTCGCCGTGCGCCGGAAATCGCACCGTGGCGATCATCAGCGCGAACACGATCACCACACACGCGATCACCAGGTATGGCGTTTGCACTGTCATCGACTGGCCGACGAAATACGCGTGCCGCGCCGCCGGTGTCATCGCGGCGAGTTGTTGCGGCGTGTGTTCGACGCCGTTGAAGATGAAATCGCGGCCGATCACCACCCCGGCGATCGATCCCAGCGGGTTGAACGACTGCGCGAAGTTCAAGCGGCGCGCGCCGCCCTCGGGAGGGCCCAGTACCGTGACCAGCGGGTTGGCCGAGGTTTCCAGGAACGACAGTCCGCTCGCGATCACGAACAGTCCGCACAGGAAGATTGCGTAGGTCTGCGTAGCGGCGGCGGGGTAGAACAGCAGTGCGCCAACCGCGTACAGCACCAGCCCCACCAGGATGGCGCTCTTGAAACCGAAGCGTCGCATGCACATGCCGGCCGGGATCGCCAGCAGGAAATAGCCCAGGTAGAACGCGCTCTGCACCAGCCCGGCCTGGAAATCGGTCAGCGTGAACGCATTCTTGAACTGCTTGATCAGGATGTCGTTGAGGTTGTTCGCGACGCCCCACAGGAAGAACAGACCCACGATCAGCGAGAATGCAAGCAGCGAAGCGCGGGTGGGCGAAGGTGCCTGGGCGACATGCGGTGCGGCGGCGCCGTCGGCGTGCTGCATGGATGGCTCCTGCGTCGGTCGCGGTCCGGGGACGAGGCTTGCCCGCCGCCGGTTCGCGTCCGATACTAACTTGTGATTCGTTGCGTTGTAAATATAAAATCCGGCTTCGCGGATGCACGGACGCTGCCATGGCGCCTTGTAAGCAAGCTGCCTGCGCGACGGGGGTTTTCAGGAATCGAGAGGGGCGACCGGCACGCCGGCTTCCAATGCGAACGGGGACGATGATGACCGACAAGCCAGCCAAGTATCGCGCACCTGCACTGGACAAGGGCCTCGACATCCTGGAACTGCTGGCGCGCACCCACGCGCCGCTGACGATGACGGGCATCGCCTCGGCGATCGGCTACTCCAAGGGAGAGATCTTCCGCATGCTGCAGGTGCTGGAGGAACGCGGCTACATCGCGCGCGAAAACGATTCCGGTTATTCGCTGACGAATCGCCTGTTCCTGCTCGGGATGGAACGGCCGCCGGTGAAGTCGCTGGTCGCGGCGGCGCTGCCCGTGATGCACAAGCTGGCTCGCGAAACGCTGCAGCCGTGCCACCTCGTGGTCGCCTCGGGCGACCAGATGGTGGTGATCGCGCGCATCGATCCACCGGACGACCTCGGCTTCGTCGTGCGCGTAGGCCATCGCCTGCCGCTGTCTCGCTCGACTTCCGGCGCGGTGTTGTTCGCGTTCCAGAGCGAAGAGGTGCGCGAGCACTGGCTCGCGCTGATGGATGCCGCGGGCACGCTGCATCGGCGCAAACGCTTCATCGAACAGGCCGGCGCGATCCGCGCGCAGGGCTACGCGGCACTGGCCAGCGGCGATGTCGATGCGGTGACCGACCTGTCGGCGCCGATCCTTCGCCACGGCGCCGCCGCGGGTGCGTTGACGATCCCCTACGTCGAGCGGCGTCCGGTCAAGGTTTCGATGAAGACCGCGCTGGAGCGATTGCGCACGGCGGTCGAACGCATCTCGCGGGACCTGACGGCGTGAGCGCACGATGAAAATGCGCCACTGGCCCGTCGTGCTGTGCTGGCTGCTGGCCGGATCCGCGGCGTCTGCGCCGTCGGCAGCCGCGACGGTGCCGGGCGACTCCGCTCGGCAGCCCACCGTCGAGTACGCGCAGCGCATGCAATGGTTCGCCGACGCCAAGTTCGGCATCTTCATCCACTGGGGCATCTACGCGGTCGATGGCATCACCGAATCGTGGTCGTTCTTCGATGGCGACATCTCCCATGCCGATTACATGAAGCAATTGAAGGGCTTCACCGCCAACCACTACGACCCGCGGGCATGGGCGGACCTGATCAAGGCGAGCGGCGCGCGTTACGCCGTGCTCACAACGAAGCACCACGATGGCGTCGCGCTGTGGGACACGAGGCAGGGATTGAACGTGGTGAAGGACACGCCCGCGCGCCGCGACCTGGTCGCGCCGTTCGTGAAGGCGTTGCGCAACGACGGACTGAAGGTGGGATTGTATTTTTCGATTATCGACTGGTCGTACAAGGATTATCCGGCCTTCACGCAAGGTCATCCGCGTTACGACATCAAGGACGATCCGGCGCGCTGGCAGCGTTTCGTCACCTACTACCAGGACCAGGTCCACGACCTGACGCGTCGCTACCGACCCGACCTGTACTGGTTCGACGGCGACTGGGAACACACGCCGGAGCAATGGCACAGCAAGGAATTGCGCCACTGGATCCTCGCACACAATCCGGATGCGATCATGAACTCGCGATTGGCGGGCCATGGTGACTACGGCACGCCGGAGCAGGGCGTACCGATCGCGCGGCAGCCGTACAGGTACTGGGAGTTGTGCCTGACCATGAACAACTCGTGGGGCTGGCAGCCCAACGACCATCATTTC
>JAICYA010000046.1 GCA_025934455.1 Rudaea sp. | reverse complement strand
CCCCAGTGCGTTGACGAACGCCAGCGCATGCAGGAAATCCGGAAAGCGGAATTGCTTGCGGATATCGCCGTGTTCTGGCCCGAATTCCCAGCCCTCGAGAACGCCCAGCAGCTCCTTTGCACGCGCTGCGGACAATTGGTTTTCCTTGCCCTTGAGCGGTTTGCAGCGTTGCTTGCGCAGTTCGTCGGCGGTCATGGCGGGTTCCTCGCGTGTCGTCGAAAGTATAGCAACCGTGACGCGGCGCCAATTCAGGACTAAAATGGTCCGGTATTCATTCGACGGTAACGCCATGTTGACCCTGACCGAATCCGCGCAACGCCATTTTCGCCGCCTGATCGAGCAGCAGGGCATCGCCGGGCTCGGCGTACGCATGCTGGCCGTGCATCCCGGTACGCCGAAGGCGGATTGTCGGCTCGAATTTTGCGAACCTTCCGATTTGTCGGGCGGTGAATGGTCGCTGGCCTGCGACGGCTTCAGCCTTTATGTCGATGCGCAAAGCATGGCGTATCTCGACGAGGCACTAATCGATTTTTCGAGCGATGCGACGGGCGGTCAACTGATCGTGCGCGCGCCGAAATTGAAGGGCAGTCCGCCGCCGGCGGATGCCGACCTCGCCGAACGCGTGCGCTATGTGCTTGAAACCGAAGTCAATCCGCAGATCGCCGCGCATGGTGGCCGTGCGACGCTGGTGGAAATCACCGGGGACAATGCCGTGGTGCTGCGCCTTGGCGGAGGCTGCCATGGCTGTGGCATGGCCGACGTGACCTTGAAGCAGGGCATAGAACGCACCCTGCGCAAGCATTTTCCCGAGATTTCAGCGGTACGCGACGCGACCGATCACGCCAGCGGGCACAACCCCTACTACCGCGGCCACGAGGGACACAGCGCAGTGCGGTGAACGCACCGACGAATAACTCAGTCGCCCTGTTCGGCACGCGACAGGTCGCCGACCTTGCCGGGCATCGCCGCGAAGTAACGCGATAGCTTGTCGATATCGGCGTCGCTCAGGGTCTTGGCAAAGCCGGCCATGATCGCGTTCTGGCGTTCGCCGGCTCGGTATTCGCGCAACGCGCGCGCGAGGTAGTCGTGATACTGGCCCGCCAGGCGCGGATAGATCGTCGCCGTGGAATTGCCGTCGGTACCGTGACAGGCGGTGCAGGGCTTGGCGAGGTCGGCCGCGGTCGCACCTGGCGCGCCGCCGGCTTCTGCCGCGAAGGCGTTGATCGTGAACAATCCGGCTGCGAGCATGCTGAGTCGAATGAAATTCATTGGCTTTCCTTATTTGCCCGGGCTCAGGCTGGACAGGTACGCGGCGACATTGCGGATGTCCTCGTCGGACAGGCTTTCGCCTTGTGCGCGCATGGTCGGATGCGAACGCTCGCCTTTCTTGTACTCGGTCAGCGCGGCCACGATGTAGTCGTAGTTCTGGCCGGCGATGCGTGGCACGTGGTAGTTCGGATACGCGTTCTTGTAGCCGGTGACGCCGTGGCAGCCGCCGCACGTGTAGACCAGCGATTTGCCGATTTTCGGATCGCCCTTGCCGGAATCGGCGGCAAGTGCGGGCAGGGCGAACAACGCGGTTGCGAGCAGGGCGATGCGGCAGGCTGAGGCGATTTTTTGCATGGCGGGTCGTGCAATCCGTGACTGGGCGAAAAACCCGCGAAGTATAACGTGGCGAATGCGCGCATCGCTACCCGTGTGGCAGGCGCATGAGAATTTACCGCTGCCTTTCCGATTCCGCGCACGATGCAACTAAGCGACGCCTTCGCGCATCCATGACGATTGCCATGTGCACGATATGACTTGCGGCCCTGTCGAAAAAGCATGTCTCGGAATATCGTGCCGCTCTATTCGAGCGGGGGCTTGTGTAATATGGTGATATAGTTTAGTATAACACTAGCTCAATTCCTATCTCCTGCAGCCGGACCGAAACCCCCATGATCCCCGCAAAGACGCGAAATCTGTTGATTACATTGATGTTTATCGGATTGGCCGGCCTACTTTCCGCCTGCAACCGCGATGGGGCGGCGGCGCAGACGAAGGCCCCGACGGTCGATGCGGTGCCGGTTGAAGTCGCCCTGGCGGCCCACAGCGCGATCAGCGCGAGCTACAGCGGAACCGCCGCGCTGGTTGCCGACCACGAGGCGCAGGTTACGGCGAAAACCTCGGGCGTCTTGAAGAAGCTCTATGTGGAAGAGGGAATGACCGTGAAGGCGGGGCAATTGCTCGCCGAACTCGACGATGCCGACGCGCTGGCCAAATCCAAGCAGGCCGAAGCGCAGATGCACAAGGCCGAGGCGACATTCACGCACGCACAGGCCGCGATACCGAAGCACCTGATCCCAGAGTATGAATACGAACAGGACAAGTTCGACCTGGCCGCGCAGCGCGCCGCCTATGAGGCCGCGAACATCCAGTTGTCCTATACGCGCATCGTCGCGCCGGTGGATGGCGTGATTGCGGAACGCAGCATCAAGCTCGGCAATCTGGTGCAGGCCAACCAGAACCTGTTCCGTATCGTCGGCATGAATCCGTTGCAGGCCGTGCTCAATGTGCCCGAGCGCCAGCTTGGAATCCTGAAGGCGGGGCAGGTGGTGCAACTCGAAGCCGATGCGCTGCCGGGCAAGAAATTCGCAGGATCGATCCTGCGCATTGCGCCGGTTGTCGATCCGGCCAGCGGCACGTTCCGTGTCACCTGCCAGTTCCACGACGCCAGCGCCGTGTTGCGCCCGGGCATGTTCGCGCGCATCGACATCGTCTACGACCAGCGCGCCGACGCGCTGACCGTGCCGCGCTCGGCGCTGGTGGAAGAAGATGGCCAGACGTCCGTGTTCGTGGTCGACAAGGCGCCGCCCGCGCCTGCACCGAAGGCCGAAGCCGGCAAGCCTGCCGCAAAGGCAGCGGTTGCCGCACCAAGCGGTTTGGTTGCCCATCGCCAACTGGTGAAGACCGGTTACAGCGACGGCGACAAGGTGGAGATCATTTCAGGATTGGATGCAGGCGCACGCGTCATCACCGTCGGCCGCAACGCCGTGCGTGATGGCACCGCCGTACTGGTGCTGGACAACAAGGCATGAGCCTCGTCGAACTCGCCACCCGTCGGCGCGTCACCGTCGGCATGGTGACGCTCACCCTGGTTTTGTTCGGCCTGATCGCGCTGTCCGGGCTGAAGGTCAACCTGCTGCCGGACCTGACCTATCCCACCCTGACCGTGCGCACCGCGTACGAAGGCGCCGCGCCGGCCGAAATCGAGACGCTGATCTCGCAGCCGGTCGAGGAAGCGCTAGGCGTGGTCAAGAACGTGCGCACGATCCACTCGGTGTCGCAGGCCGGCCAATCCGACGTGATCCTGCAATTCGCCTGGGGCACGAACATGGACCAGGCGAGCCTGGACGTGCGCGACAAGCTCGACCTGCTGCAATTGCCGTTGACCGCGAAGAAACCGGTGCTGCTGCGCTTCAATCCGGCGACTGATCCCATCTTACGTCTAGCCCTCACTGGTCCCGCGCAAAGCGGCGCGGCCGAAGACGCCGAACTGAAGCAGTTGCGCCGCTTCGCCGACGACGAGTTGCGCAAGCGCCTGGAACCGACCGCCGGCGTGGCCGCGGTCAAGGTTGGCGGCGGCCTCGAGGACCAGATCGACGTCGACATCGACCAGCAGCGCCTGCAGCAACTCAATCTCAATGTCGCCGATGTGATCAAGCGCCTCGGCGACGAAAACGTCAATGTTTCCGGCGGACGCATCGAAGACGGCACCCAGCGTTACCTCGTGCGCACGGTCAACCAATTCACCGACCTGGGCCAGATGAGCGACCTGCTGATCAAGGTCGACAAGGGCGTGCCGATCCGGCTCAAGGACGTCGCCAACGTGCACCAGGGCCACAAGGAACGCGAAGGCATCGTGCGCGTGGATGGACACGAGGCGGTGGAACTGGCGATCTACAAGGAAGGCGATGCCAACACCGTCACCGTGGCCGCGGCGGTGCGCAAGCAACTCGACCGGTTCACCTGCACGAATCAGCCACCGTCGTGCGTAAAGATCCTGCCGCCAAACGCGAAGCTGACCACGATCGACGATCAGTCCGTCTTCATCCAGAGCTCGCTCAACGACGTGCGCGACGACGCCATCATCGGCGGCGTCCTTGCGGTGCTGATCATCTTCTTCTTCCTCGCCGATTCGTGGAGCACGTTCATCATCTCGCTCTCGCTGCCGGTGTCGCTGATCGCGACGTTCTTCTTCATGGGCGAAGCCGGTCTGAGCCTCAACGTGATGTCGCTGGGCGGGCTTGCGCTCGCCACCGGCATGGTCGTGGACGATTCCATCGTCGTACTCGAGAACATCGCGCGCATGCGCGAGCGCGGCATCGGCATCGTCGAATCGGCAGTGCAGGGCGCGCGCGAGGTGTCGATGGCGGTGACCGCCTCGACGCTGACCACGGTCGCGGTGTTCTTCCCACTCGTGTTCGTGCAGGGAATTGCCGGCCAATTGTTTCGCGACCAGGCGCTGACGATCACGTTCGCGATGCTCATTTCGCTGGTCGTGGCGATGAGCCTTATTCCCATGCTCGCTTCGCTGAAGGGCAGGGCGCCGCTGGCGTTCGCCGACGAAACCAAAGCGCCTCGCGTGCCGCCACGCACGCGCATCGGCAAATTCTTCGCAGCGATCGGCCGCTTGTTCCGCTGGCTGCCGCGTGCGCTCGGCTGGATCGGTTTCACGCTGGGCCGCATTGGTGGAGCCGTCATCGGCCGCATCCTGCGCTTCCTGGGCAAGGGGCTGCTTTCCAGCTACAACCGCGCTGCCAAGTCTTATCACGCGTTCCTGCCCAAGGCGCTGGCGCATCCGTGGAAAGTCCTCGGCTTCGCCGCGGCAGCATTCCTCGCCAGTGTCGCGCTGGTTCCGACCCTGGGCACGGACCTGATTCCACAACTCGCGCAAGGCCGTTTCGAGATGACGGTGAAGCAGGCGCCGGGCACGCCGCTCGCCGATACCGACGCGCTGGTGCGCGAGTTGCAGGCCAAGAACGCGAAGAACCCGCTGATCAAGATGATCTACGGCGTCAGCGGCACTGGCACACGCCTTGACGCCAACCCGACCGAGTCCGGCGAGAACATCGCGCGCCTGCTCGTGGTGCTGGCGCCCGGCGTCGGCCGCAAGGGCGAGAGCGAAGCGATGAACGCGTTGCGCGCGAGCATGGTCAGCCATCCCGGCAGCGAGGTGCAGTTCTCGCGGCCGAAACTTTTCAGTTTCGACACCCCGCTGGAAGTGGATTTGCGCGGCTACGATCTGGATGCCCTGCAGAAAGCCGGCAACAAGCTGGCGGCATTGCTGCAGGTCTCGCCGCGTTTCGCCGACGTCAAATCCAGCGCGCAGGGCGGTTCGCCGGAGATCCGCATACACTTCGACCAGGATCGCGCGGCCGCGCTCGGCCTCACCACCAAGCAGATTTCGGATCAGATCGTCGACAAGATTCGCGGCGCGGTGGCCACGCAGTACAACTTCCGCGATCGCAAGATCGACGTGCTGGTGCGCGCACAACCCGACCAGCGCACGTCCCTCGACGGCATCCGCAATCTGATCGTCAACCCCGGCGCCGCGACGCCGGTGCGCCTGGCCTCGGTCGCCGACGTGACCGTTGCAATGGGACCGAACGAGATCAACCGCATCGGCCAGGAACGCGTGGCCATCGTTACGGCCAACCTGCATTACGGCGACCTCGGCAGTGCTGTCGCCGAGGTGCAGAAAATCCTGCGCGACAACCCGCTTGCGGCCGGCGTCAGCGCGCACATCGGCGGGCAGAGCGAAGAACTCGATGCTTCGTTGCGTTCGCTGATTTTTGCATTGTCGCTGGCGATCTTCCTCGTCTATCTCGTCATGGCTTCGCAGTTCGAATCGCTGTTACATCCCTTTGTGATCATGTTCTCGATCCCGCTCGCCCTGGTCGGCGCGGTGCTGGCGCTGAAGGTCACGTTCACGCCGCTGTCCATCGTCGTGTTCATTGGCCTGATCATGCTCGCCGGAATCGTGGTCAAGAACGCCATCGTGCTGATCGACCGCATCAACCAGTTGCGCGAGGAGGGCGTGGACAAACTCGCCGCGATTGCGCAGGCCGCCGAATCGCGCCTGCGTCCGATCACGATGACGACGCTGTGCACGCTGCTCGGTTTCATGCCGCTGGCATTGAGTTTCGGCGATGGCTCGGAAGTGCGCTCGCCGATGGCGATCGCGGTGATCGGCGGCCTCGCGGTTTCCACCTTGCTGACCCTGGTCGTGATTCCGGTGGTCTACAACCTGCTCGATCGGCGTGCGGACGTGTGGTATCGCGAGCGCGGGTTGCGCAATCCGCGCCATCCCGATGCATCTGCCGCGTTGGCGGAAGGCAGCGTCCCGTGACACTCGCCGAGCTCAGCCTGAAGCGCCCGGTCACGGCGGTGATGTTCTTCGTGTCGCTGCTCGTGGTCGGCGCGATCGCGGCGTTCCGCCTGCCGTTGGAAGGCATGCCGGACGTGCAATTCCCGTTCATGATGATCAACTTGCCGTATGCCGGTTCGACGCCGGCGGAAGTCGAACGCACGATCGCGCGTCCGGTCGAGGATGCGCTGTCGACGCTGACTGGCATCGAGCACATGAACTCGACGTCGCGCGCGGACGGCGCGCAAATCTTCCTGCAGCTCAAATGGGGCGAGGACACCGCGGTCAAGGCGGTGCAGGCGCGCGAGAAAATCGATGCGATCCGCGACGAGTTGCCGAGCGACTTGCAGCGCTACACGGTGATGAAATTCGCCACCACCGACCAGCCGATGCTGCAATTGCGCGTTTCCAGCGATCGCGACCTGTCGAACGCCTACGAGCTGCTGGATCGCAAGCTCAAGCGCCCGCTCGAACGCCTGCCGGGCGTGGCGCGGGTGCAGATCCAGGGCGTGGCGCCGCCCGAGGTGCAGATCGAGGTTTCCGTCGACCGGCTTACCGCGGCCGGCGTCAGCCTCAACGATTTGTACACGAAACTTTCGGATGCGAATTTTTCAGCCTCGGCTGGCCAAATCACGGACGGCAAGCTGCGCTATCAGGTGCAGCCGCTGGGCGAATGGCGCAGTCTCGACGATGTCCGCGCCACGCCGATCAACGGCAAGGGACTCAAGCTCGGCGACATCGCGAACGTCACGCTCAAGCCTTCGCGGCTGGATTACCGGCGCCACCTCGACGGCAAGCCCGCGATCGCGGTGGACATTTCCAAGGAGCGCAACGCGAACCTGGTCGACGTCGCCAGCCGTGCGCTGGCCGAAATCGACCGTATCGGACGCGATCCGGAAATGCGCGGCATCCAGTTGTACTTCCTCGGCAACGATGCCAAGGCGGTGACCGATAGCCTGAAGGAACTCGGCTTGGCCGGCGGCATCGGCATCCTGCTGTCGGTGTTCGTGCTGTATTTCTTCCTGCGCGACTGGCCGTCCACGCTGATGGTGTCGCTGGCCATACCGATCTGCCTGGTGATCACGCTCGGCTGCATGTACTTCCTCGGCATGACGTTGAACATCCTGTCGTTGCTCGGCCTGCTGCTCGCGGTCGGCATGCTCGTCGACAATGCCGTGGTGGCGGTGGAAAGCATCTATCAATACCGCGAAAAGTATCCGGACAAACCCTGGTATTGCGCGGTGCAGGGCACCCAGGTCGTCGGCATCGCGATTGCTGCCGGCACTTTCACCAGCATCGTGGTGTTCCTGCCGAACATCTTCGGCGCGAAGAATCAGATCAGCATTTTCTTCACCCAGGTCGCGATCGCCATGTCGATCGCACACCTGGCCTCGTGGCTGGTCGCGGTGAGTCTGGTGCCGATGCTGTCGGCGAAATTGCCGCCGCCGCATTTCATCGGCCGCGAAACCCTGGTCTCGCGCCTGCAACGCCGCTATGAAGCCGCCATTGCCTGGACCCTGTCGCACCGCAAGGCGACAGTGTGGGCGCTGGTCGCCCTGTTCGTCGCCAGCTTCGTGCCGATGACACGCGCCAAGACCGACATGTTTCCACCGGGACAGGCCGGCGAGTTGCACCTGCAATACCAGCTCAACGGCGTGTATCGGCTGGAGGAATTGAACAAGTCCATCAGCACCGTCGAACACTGGCTTGACGCGCACCGCAAGGAACTGCACATCAAGAACATCTACAGCTACTTCAACGAGCAGGGCGACGCCATGACCAATGTCCTGCTCACCGAAGACGACGCCGGACGCGGGCATTCGCAGCAGATCATGGAGAAAATCCGCGAAGGTGCGCCTAAGGTGCCAATCGGCAGAATCGGTTTCGACTTCCAGTCGCAAAACCAGAACACGAACATGCAGATATTCCTGAACGGCGATTCGAGCACGACCCTGCGCGACCTGTCCTCGGCCGCGATCCAGACCATGCAGCATGTACCCGGATTGCGCGACGTGCGCACGGCGCAGAACGGCGGCGATCGCGAGCTGGCCGTGCACGTGGATCGCATACGCGCACGCACCTATGGTTTTTCGGCCAGTGAAATCGCGCAGTACATTGCCATCGCCTTGCGCGGCCTGCCGCTCAAGGAGTACCACGACAACGGCACGCAGATTCCGGTGTGGCTGCGCTTCGGCGGCGACGACACGCGTAGCCTTGCGGACCTGGCCGACTACAAGCTGCGCGCCGCGGATGGCACCATGGTGCCGCTGCTGTCCATGGTCGACTTGAACAACCGTGCGGCGCCATCGGCAATCGAACGCGAAAACCGCCAGACTTCGCTCGCCATCCAGGCCAATCTCGCGCCCGGCGCCACGCTGGACGAGGTCAAGCCAAAACTGGAAGCGGCGATGAACGCGATGCAGTTTCCGCCGGGATATCGCTGGAGCTACGGCCAGAACTTCGATTTCGCCAACGAAGCCGGCCAGCAGATGCTGTTCAACACCTTGATCGCGCTGCTGCTGGTGTACATCGTCATGTGCGCGATGTTCGAATCGCTGATTTACCCGGCGGCAATCCTGATGACGTTCGTGTTTTCCATCCTCGGCGTGTACTGGCTGTTCTGGCTTACCGGAACGACGTTCTCGATCATGGCGTCGATCGGGGTGCTGATCCTGATGGGTGTGGTCGTGAACAACGGCATCGTCATGATCGTGCACATCAACCATTTGCGGCTGGAAGGGCTTTCGCGCACCGAAGCGTTGATCCGCGGCGCACGCGACCGCCTGCGCCCGATCCTGATGACCATGGGCACGGCGATCCTCGGCATGGTGCCGCTGTGCATGAGCGACGCGACCATCGGCGGCGGCGACACGCCGTACTATCCGATGGCACGGGCCATCGCCGGTGGACTCGTCTTCTCCACCCTGGTCACGCTGGCCGCATTACCGGTCATCTACGCGTTGCTCGACGACGCACGCCTGGCCACGCGCCGCGTGTTGCGCGACGCGCGCGCCCGCGCATTCCCGCGGCTGCGTGCGCTG
>JAICYA010000091.1 GCA_025934455.1 Rudaea sp. | reverse complement strand
AGATGCCCGAGCGCGAGCTCGAACAGGTGATGCTGGATTTCTACCGGCAACGCTTCAACGTGCTGGTGTGCACGACGATCGTCGAATCCGGCATCGACGTGCCCAGCGCGAACACCATCCTGATCGACCGCGCGGACCGCTTCGGCCTCGCCCAATTGCACCAGTTGCGCGGCCGCGTCGGGCGTTCGCACCATCGCGCCTATGCCTACCTGATCGTACCCGACAAGCGCGCGCTGAGCGCGGATGCGGAAAAACGCCTCGACGCCATCGCCGCGATGGAGGAACTGGGCGCCGGCTTCACCCTGGCTACCCACGATCTGGAGATTCGCGGCGCCGGCGAGCTGCTCGGCGAGGAACAATCCGGCCAGATCGAGGAAATCGGATTCGGCCTCTACTCCGAACTGCTCGACCGTGCGGTGCGCGCGCTGAAAGAAGGCAAGGTGCCGGATTTCGACCTCACCAGCGAGCACGATGCCGAAGTCGAGCTGCATGTCCAGGCCTTGATCCCCGACGACTACCTCGCCGACGTGCACGCGCGCCTGACCCTGTACAAACGCATCGCCAGCGCGCGCGACACGGATGCGCTGCGCGACCTGCAGGTGGAGATGATCGACAGGTTCGGTTTACTTCCGGATAGCGTGAAAAACCTGTTCGCCGCCGCAGCACTCAAGCTCGGCGCGAACGCGCTCGGCATCCGCAAACTCGAACTTGGCGAGAATGGCGGACGCATCGTGTTCAAGCCGAACCCGAACGTCGATCCGCTGACCGTGATTCGGCTGATCCAGTCGCAGCCGAAAACCTACGCGTTGGATGGCCAGGACAAACTCAAGATCCGCATGCCCCTGCCCGGCGCGGCCGAGCGCCTCGGCGCTGCGCAGAATCTGTTGCGTACGCTCGCCGCGCGGCCATGAAAACCTTGTCGGTGAAAGTCAAACCGAATGCGCGTGCGAGTTCGCTCGAACAAGTCAACGGCGCGTGGCTCGCGCAAATCAAATCGCCGCCGGTCGATGGCAAGGCGAATGCTGAACTGATCGCGCTGGTCGCCGAAAAATTCGGCTGTCGGAAAAATCAGGTAATGATCAAGGCCGGCGCGGGCGGACGGATGAAGCTCGTACAGATCGCCGATTAGGCGGACGACGTTCCGCCCAACGCTCCCATGAACTGCCGGTAGTACCGCAACTCGTCTATCGAATCGCGCACGTCGCTCAACGCGGTGTGCGTGGATTCCTTGGTGAAGCCCTTGGCCAGTTCCGGCGCCCAGCGCCGCGCCAGTTCCTTGATCGTGGACACGTCCAGGTTGCGATAATGGAAAAATCGCTCCAGCCGCGGCATCAGGCGATGCAGGAAACGCCGGTCCTGGCAGATTGAATTGCCGCACATCGGAGATTTGCCGGCCGGCACCCAGCGGTTCAGGAAATCCACGGTCAGCGCCTCGGCCTGCGCCATGTCCACGGTGGAATCCAGCACGCGCTGCCACAGGCCGGACTTGGCGTGCTGCTTGCGGTTCCAGTCGTCCATCACCTGCAGCCGCGCAAGATCGTGATGGATCGCGAATTCAGGACCTTCTTCCAATATATTCAATGCTTTATCGGTAACTATGGTGGAAATTTCGAGGATGGAGTCGGCATTCGTGTCGAGTCCCGTCATCTCCAGATCGATCCAGATCAGATTGTCTTCGTGCGGCATCGTTAGGTTCATGCGGCGATTCTTCCTGTCCAGTTGTCCGTACCTTAGCATCCGTGCCGCGAATCTGCCCAGTCCGGCACGATTTGCGCATGGATTCACGCACTACTAGACTTCGGCGCTTGTGTCTGGCGCTTCAAGGGGAAGCTCCGTGGACCGCATCCTGCTCGTTGAACCTTCCGCAACGCGCCGGCGCGCGATGCACGGGCTGCTTGCGGCGCGCGGATTCGCGGTCAGCGAGTTGTCCGACTACGCCCAGGCCCTGCCGGTGATCGAGCGCCTCGGCAGTACGACGCTGGGGTTCCGTGGCATCGTCATCGGCTGGCCGGAGCACAGCGACCCGATTGCCGAACAGGTTTTCTCGGTACTGCATCGCGACGAATTCGAGCACTTCGCCGTGCTGCTGCTCGCCGACAACAACGACGGCGCGGCAGTCAACTGGATGATGAAGCGCGCCAGCACCGGTCTTTTGCTGTGGAGCGACTACAGCGAATGCGCCGAGGCGATGGCCAAGCTGCTCAATCCGCCGTCGCCGGTAACGCAGGACCTGGACGTCGGCGGCCAATCGCACCTGCGTGTGTTGTTCGTCGACGACTCGGCCACGGTGCGCATCGCGTTCCGCCGCCTGCTGATGAAGCACGGCTACCTGGTCGAAACCGCCGAGGACGTCGAGGACGGCTGGCGCAAGGCGCAGGCGACCGCGTTCGACCTCGCCATCGTCGATTATTTCATGCCCGGCGATCCGGGCACGGTGCTGGTGCAGCGGCTGAAGAACGATCCGCGCACTGCGAACGTGCTCGCCGCCGTCATCACCGGCACCTATTCCGATCGCGTCATCAACGAATCGCTGTCCGCGGGCGCGCTGGAGTGTCTGTTCAAGAGCGAGGCGCGGGAACTGTTCCTCGCCCGCCTGGGCTCGCTCGCGCGCGCCGTGCAGGACCGCAAATCGGTCGACGCAGAACGCCGCCGCCTGCAAAGCATCCTCAGTTCCGTCGGCGACGGCGTGTACGGCGTGGATGGGCGCGGCACGATCCAGTTCATCAATCCCGCCGCGCTCGACATGCTCGGCTACGACACGGTCGACGACCTGGTCGGCGAATCCGCCTACGACAGTTTTCACCACAGCTACGAGGACGGCACCGCGGTGCCACGCAGCGCCTGCTTCCTGTCGCAATGCTACGCGCAGGGCAACCAGGTACCCGGCTGGCAGACCGTGTTCTGGAGCCGCGCCAAGCACCCGGTACCGGTGGAATGCACGGTCTATCCGATGCAGGTCGAAGGCCGCCGCGAAGGCTCGGTGGTCGCATTCCGCGACATTTCCGCGCGGCGCATGCTCGAAGAAGAACTGCGCTGGCAGGCCAGCCACGACGCGCTGACCAAGCTCAACAACCGCGCCTGGTTCGAAACCCAGCTTGAGCAAGAGATCGCTCGGCTGAAGCGCACCGACCAGGTGTCGCTGCTGCTGTTTCTCGACCTCGACCGTTTCAAATACATCAACGACACCGCCGGCCACACCGCGGGCGATCAGTTGCTGGTCGAAATCGGCCGGCGCCTGTCCGCGCGCCTGCGCGCCAGCGACCACATCGCACGCATGGGCGGCGACGAGTACGCGGTGATCCTGCGCAACGTCAACAATGCCGATGTCGCGCAGATCTCCGACGAATTCCGCAAGGCGCTCGGCGCCCTGCCCTTCGTCTACGGCGGCAAGAGCTACCGTGTCGGCACCTCGATCGGCGTGGCGCGGCTCGATCAGCACACGCCCTCGCAAAGTGAAGCGATGGCCGCCGCCGACGTGGCCCTGCACTTGGCCAAGCGCAATGGCCGCAACCAGATCCACGTGTTTTCCGCCGATACCGACCAGCGCGCACGCATGGACATGGAACTGGGCTGGTCGGCGCGCCTGGAATCGGCGTTGAAGAACGACGGTTTCGCGCTGTGCTTCCAGCCGATCCTGCCGCTGGCCAACCTCGACTACGAGCACCTGCCGGAACAACATGGCGCGTTGTGGCCGCGCTACCAGCGTCTGCACGGCCAGCAGCAGCGCATGTTCTACGAAATACTGATCCGCCTGCGCGCGCCGGACGGCTCGCTGGTCGCCCCGAACGCGTTCCTGCCCGCGGCCGAGCGCTTCAGCATGGTCGCCGACATCGATCGCTGGGTGATCCGGCACGCTTTCCAGGCGCTGCGCGAACAGAACCGCCATGATTCGCCGATGGGGCTGTCGATCAACCTCGCCTCGCAATCGCTCGCCCACGGCAACCTTGGCGGCTTCATCACCGATTGTCTGGTCGAGTTCGACGTCGATCCGCGCGCGGTGATTTTCGAGATCACCGAAGCGGGCGCGATCAATCACCTGGAAGCCACGCGCCATCTGATCGCCGAGCTGAAACCCTTTGGCTGCCGCTTCGCGCTGGACGATTTCGGCATCGGCTTCTCGTCGTTCGCGCACCTGAAGCATCTGGACGTGGATTTCCTCAAGATCGACGGTTCGTTCATCCGCGAACTGCTCAACGACCCGGTCGATCTCGCCGTCATCAGCGCGATCACGAACATCGCGCATTCGATCGGCAAGATCGCCGTCGCCGAGCATGTCGACCGCCCGGAAATCCTGCGCGCCCTGCACGCCTGTGGCGTCGACCAGGCCCAGGGGTTCTACATCGGCAAGCCGCAGCCGACGCTGCGCGCGGCGAATGGACAGCTCGAACTGATCCAGGACAATGCCGTCACTGGCGGAAACGCTGCTTGAGTTGCGTGCTAACCTGCACCGCATGAGTGCGGCGGCGAGCATCTACTGGCACGATTACGAGACTTCCGGCACCGACGCGCGGCGCGACCGCCCGGTGCAATTCGCCGGTCAGCGCACCACACTCGATCTTGAACCCGTCGGCGATCCGACGTCCATCTTTTGCCAGCCAACAGCGGACGTGTTGCCGCAACCCGGCGCCTGCATGGTCACCGGCATCGCGCCGCAGCGCGCGGTGCGCGAAGGCGTCGGCGAAGCCGAATTCTCCGCGCGCATCCACGAAGAACTGCGCGCACCCGGCACCTGCGGCACCGGCTACAACTCGATCCGCTTCGACGACGAGTTCACGCGCAATCTTCTGTATCGCAATTTTTACGATCCCTACGAGCGCGAATGGAAAGACGGCAACTCGCGCTGGGACATCATCGATCTGGCGCGCATGTGCTACGCGCTGCGGCCACAAGATATCGAATGGCCGATAAACGACAAAGGGCAACCGAGCTTCAAGCTCACCGACCTGACCGCCGCGAACGGCATCGCGCACACGCAGGCGCACGATGCGCTGTCCGACGTGCAGGCAACGATCGCATTCGCGCGCCTGCTCAAGCGCGCGCAGCCGCGCCTGTGGGATTTTTATTTCGGCCTGCGCCGCAAGGCCGAAGCGTTCAAGTACCTGGATTACGCGCACCGCACGCCGGTGCTGCACACCTCTTCGCGCTATCCCGCCGAACGCGGATGCACGGCGATGGTGGTTCCGCTGGCCGCACATCCGAGCCTGCCCAACGGCGTGATCGTCTACGACCTGGGCGTCGATCCGGCCCCGCTGATCGAATTGGACGCGAACGAAGTCCACGATCTGGTATTCACGCCGAGAGCGGACTTGCCGGAAGAATTCACGCGCATCCCGCTCAAGACCGTGCACGCAAACAAGTCGCCGGCGCTGGCGCCATTATCCGTTCTCAAGGACGTAGACACGCGGCGCATCGATCTGGACGTCGCGCAATGCGAGAAACACCTCGATGCATTGCAGCGCGCGACGGATATTGCGGAAAAAGTGCGGCGCGTTTTTGCCGTCGAACGCGAGACGAAAGAAACCCTCGATCCGGAATTGGCGATCTACACGGGGTTTCCGAGCGACGCCGACAAGCGCCTGTTCGCCAAGGTCCGCGGCACGCCACCGGCAGGCTTGCGCGAATACACGGACGCATTCCGGGATTCACGTTATGCGCAATTGCTGTTCCGCTACCGCGCGCGCAATTTTCCGACAACGCTGGATGCCGCCGAGCGCGAGCACTGGGCGGAATTCCGCCGCAGGCGCCTTGCCGAATCGACGGCGCTGACGAGCGTGACACTGGACGAATATTTCACACAGATTGCCGCGCTGCGTGTGGATCCGACGACGAGCGGCGCACAACAGGCCTTGCTCGACCAGCTCGAACAATGGGGCCATCATGTCGCGCGGGACATCGACTACACCATCGCATCGCCATGAGCAAAACCTATTTTTCCAGGAACACCTTCGCGTTCCTGCGCGCACTGGACCGCAACAACAACCGGCCGTGGTTCCACGCACACCAGGCCGACTACGAGCGCCACGTACGCGAGCCGTTCCTGCAACTGATCGCCGACCTTGAAATCCCGCTCGCGAAGATCAGCACGCACATGCGCGCCGATCCGCGCAAGGCTGGCGGCTCGTTGTTCCGTGTGCATCGCGACACGCGCTTCGCCAACGACAAGACGCCGTACAAACCCTGGGCTGGCGCGCGACTTTTCCACGAGCGCCGCCGCGAAGTCGCCGCGCCATCGTTCTATCTGCACATCGCACCCAGGGATTGTTTCGCCGGCGGCGGCATCTGGCATCCGGAATCGCCCACGCTCAAGCGCATTCGCGATTTTCTCGCCGACAATCCCGCCGCATGGAAGCGCGCCACGCAGGGCAAGACATTCCGCGAGCATTTCGCGTTCTGGGGCGAAAGCCTGACCCGCCCGCCGCGGGGTTATCCGATCGATCACGAACTGATCGAGGACTTGAAGCGCAAGAGTTATGCCGCCGGTGAACAGTTCAGCGAAGCACTCGCCTGCTCTTCCGAATTGCAGCCCTTCGCCGTGGCCACGTTCAAGCGTCTCGCTCCGATGATCGATTACCTGTGTGCGGCGCTGGAGTTGGAATTCTGATCGTCAGACACGCGCAAAATCGAATGCGAGCACATCGCGGATATCGTCCGTAGTCATCATCGCCATCAGCAGGCGTTCGATACCCATCGCGACGCCGGCGCAGTCGGGCAATCCGCTTTCGAGCGCGGCGAGGAAGTTTTCGTCCAGCGGCAATTCCGGCAAGCCGCGTTCGCGACGGCGCATGTTGTCGCGCAGGAAGCGCGCGCGTTGCTCGGCTGCATCGGTCAGCTCGTGATATCCGTTGGCCAGCTCCTGCGTGCCAACGTACAACTCGAAGCGTTCCGCGACTGGCGGATCGCCCGGACGGATTTTCGCCAGCGCGCATTGCGATGCCGGATAGTCGAACACGACCGTGATGCGATCATTGGGAAAATTCGGCTGGATGCGATGCGTCAACAGCAGGTCCAGCCAATCGTCGCGCCCCAATCCCGATGGATCGACGCGCACGTCACCGAGCGCGGCGCGCAATTCCGTATCGCTTGCCGAGAACGGATCGTGGCCGATAGCCTCGTGGAACAAATCCCGATACGCGATCTTGCGGACTTCAGCGCGCTTGCCGACCAGAGCCAGCGCGCCCCGCACCAGTTCGATGGATTCGTCGATCAGCCGCACATGATCCCAGCCGACGCGATACCACTCCAGCATCGTGAACTCGGGGTT
>JAICYA010000116.1 GCA_025934455.1 Rudaea sp. | reverse complement strand
CCACGCGCGCGCCGGAATTCTCCAGCGCGTCGCGGTCGACGCTGGCCGGTGCCGCCTCGTAGACCACGGCGGCACCGAGCTCGCCGAGCGCGTTTTTCAAGTGGCTGCCGAGCTGTCCGGCCTGGTACAGCAGCGCAACCGCGATGGCGTTGGACTCAGGCACGATGCAATCCCGGGTTCTTGGCGCTCAGGGTTTCCTGCACGTTGCGCAGCAGGTCGGCTTCCTGGTAAGGCTTGCCGAGGTAGCGCTCCACGCCGATTTCGAACGCGCGCTGGCGATGCTTTTCGCCCGTGCGCGAGGTGATCATGATGATCGGCACCTGTTTCAGGCGCGGATCGTTCTTCATGTAGGTGGCCAGCTCGTAGCCGTCCATGCGCGGCATTTCCACGTCGAGCAGCATGATGTCCGGCACCTTGTCCTGCAGTTTCTCGACCGCGTCCAGGCCGTCCTTCGCGGTGACCACGTCCATGTCGTTGCGCTCGAGCACGCGCGTGGTGACCTTGCGCATGGTGATCGAATCGTCCACCACCATGACCAGAGGATGCGCGCGCTGCTCGATCGCGGGCTCGACCGGAGCGGCGGGTGCCGCCGGCAGCAACGCTGCCTCGCCCGCGGCTTCCGCGCGCTCGCGCAACGCAGCGCTGCGGCGCACCAGCGGGGCAAGGTCGAGAATCATCACGACCGAACCATCGCCCATGATCGTCGCGCCGAAGATGCCGGGGATCGAGCTGATCTGCGGACCAACCGACTTGACCACGATTTCGCGCGAACCGATGACGCTGTCGATGCGCACGGCGGCACGCTGGTCACCGGTACGAGTCATCAGCAGCGGCAACTGCGTCTCGTCGGCCATACGCGAGGCCGGCACGTTGAGCAGTTGCGACAGCTCGTAGATCAGGAATTCCTCGCCGGCATAGTTGTAGGCCGGGTTGGGCTGGCTCAGGCGCCGCTCCAGGTCGTCGTGCGCGATGCGCACCACGCCCTGCACCGAGGACATCGGCACCGCGTAGGTCGCCTCCCCGAGGCGCACCAGAATCGCCTGCGTCACCGCCAACGTGAACGGCAGACGGATGATGAAGGTGCTGCCGGCGCCGCGCACCGAATCGATGGCGAGCGAACCGCCGAGCTGCTTGATCTCGTTGTGCACCACGTCCATGCCGACGCCGCGGCCGGCGAGCTGGGTCACCTGTTCGGCAGTGGAAAAACCGGTTTCCAGGATGAAGCCATAGAGATCTCGATCGGACAATTGCACGTCGGGTTTGAGCAGGCCGCGCTCGATCGCCTTGCGCCGGATCGCGTCGCGATCCATGCCCTTGCCGTCGTCGGACACGCGCAACACGACTTCCGTCGCCTCGCGGCTGACGTGGATGGTGACCGTGCCTTCGCTGGGCTTGCCGGAAGCGGAGCGGCTTTCGGGCGATTCGATGCCGTGCGCGAGCGCGTTGCGCAGCATGTGCTCGAACGGCGCTTTCATGCGCTCGAGCAGGTTGCGATCCATTTCGCCCTGCGCGCCTTCCACTTTCAACTGGGCGCGCTTGCCGGTTTCCTGCGCGGCTTGGCGCACGGTACGGCGCAAGGACGGCACGAGCGAGTCGAACGGCACCATGCGCGTGCGCATGAGGCCTTCCTGCAAGTCGGACGAAACGCGTGACTGCTGCAGCAGCAGGGTTTCGGACTGGCGCGTCAAATCGTCGAGCAGGCCCTGGATCGAGACCAAGTCCGACACCGATTCGGCGAGTGCGCGCGAGAGCTGCTGCAACTGGCTGAAGCGATCCAGTTCCAGCGGATCGAACGTGGATTCGGAAGATTCGGCCTCACGCTGGTAGCGCGACAGGATCTGCGCCTCGGTTTCCAACTCGAGCTTGCGCAACTGGTCGCGCAGGCGGCTGACGGTTTGCTCGAACTCGACCAGGTTGAAACGGAACGTCGAGATCTGCTGTTCCAGACGCGAACGGTAGATCGACACTTCGCCAGCATAGTTGACCAGCGAGTCGAGCAGATCCGAGCGCACGCGGATCATTTCCTGCGGCGCGTGCTGCTGGACTTCTTCCTCGATCGCGGGCAGCGCACGCGGCGCCGGGCGCGCGGCCGATTTCGCCGCCGCCGGTACTGGCGCATGCATGGGCGCCGTTGTCGTGGCGGGAGTCGGAGCGTCGATCGCCGGAGCGGCGGGCGCAGCGGAAACTGCTGCCAACGCCGCCAGCAATTCGCCCGAAACCAATCCTTCGAAACGCGCAATCGCATGCTCGGGCATGGCGACGGCCTGATGCCTCGACACACGCTGCAGCAGGCCGTGCAGACGGTCGAATCCGCGCTCGAGCGATTCGACGGTGATGCGGTCGACGACGTGACGGTTGTCGCTGATTGCTTCGAACAGCGATTCCATCGCGTGCGACAGGTCGCCGATCGGGGCAAGGCCGGCCATGCGTGCGCCGCCCTTGAGCGTGTGCAGGTCGCGCTGCAATCCGGTGATGAGTTCGCGGTCCTGCGGCGCTTCGCGCAGCTTCGCCATCAGCGCATCGGAGTGATCCAGGATGTCGGCGCCTTCCTGCACGAAGATTTCGAGCAGGTCTTCGTCCAGATCCGGCAATTCGAGTTTGCCATCCGGCTGTGGATCGTCGAGCAACGGCGGCAGGTTGACCGACGACTCGGGCAGCGCCGGTGCCGGCTCGATCGCGGCCACCGCTGCGGGCGGCGTCGGCTCCTGCTGCGCGATTTCCGGCTCGACAGCATGTTCGGGTTCGAGCGGCGCGGGAATCTCGGCCTGCGCGGGCAAGTCTTCGAACGACAGCAGTTCCGTTTCTGCCAATTCGGCCGGCGCTTCGACCGGTTTCGCGGGCCCGATCGCGGCGAGAGCGGCTTCCTCCACCGGCGCATGGGTTTCGGCGGCTTGCGCTTGCTCGAATTCGCGCAGCCAGCGCGCGGTCTCGTCGTCTGCGTCCGCTACGGCGGAAATCTCCGCAGGCGCATCAGCGGCCTTCGGCATCTCGGCATCAGCGCGCGCTTCGCTTTCCAGCGCGCCGAGTTCGGCGAGCAAGGCGGCCTCGTCGTCGTGCGCCGGCAGTTCGGATTCGGCGGCAGCCGGCTCCGGCGCAGCCGGCACTTCTTGCGCATGTGCTTCGGAAAACAGCACGTGCATCATTTCCGGTTCCGGCAGGCGGTCGCGCAGCTCCGCGATGCGCGCCGCGAGTGCGCTGGAGTCCGGCATCTGCGGATGCGGGGTTTCCAGCGCGGCGATGCAGTCGTGCACCAGCGCGGAGGCTTCGCCAAGGGCTGCCGCGCCGTCGGCATCGAGCGTGCGATTGCCGGCGCGCAGGCGCTTCGTATAGCCCTCCAACGGCGCCAGCACGTACGTGATCGCGGGAATATCCACCATCGCGATCGCGCCGTTGAGCGTGTGCACGGCGCGCAGCAATGGCTCGCTGACCGGCAACGACGGGTTGGAACGCCAGTCGGCAAGATAGCCATCGATCGCGGCCAGGTGCGCGGCGACTTCGCTCTTGAGAATCTCGAACAGCACCGGATCCACGTTCGGCAACGGACCGACTGCGAACGCCGCCTGTTCGGCGACATCGCCGCCCGCCAATGCGGCGACTTCCTCCGGCGCGGCGTCGAAGGCGCGTTCGATGTCGACCGTGGCGCTCAGCTCGGCGGGGGCTGCGGCCGGTGGTGTTTCATCCACCACCGCGACCAGGCGCTTGACGATGCGCTTGACGCGCTTCGTGCGTGCCGGCGCGCTGCTGCGCACATAGGCCTCCTCGCCCGCGGCTACGCGGTCGGCCACGGCCATGATCTGGCCGATGTCGGCGGTGGGATTGCCCTCGCCGCGCAGCGCGCGCAGCAATTCCGGCAACGTGCCGATGGCGGTTTCCACCAGCGCCAGCACCGGCTGCCCGGGCGGGATGGTCTTGTCGAGCACGCGGTTGAGCATGTTCTCGACTTTCCAGCTGAACTCGCCCAGCGCCAAGGCGCCGACCAGACGACCGGAACCTTTCAGGGTGTGGAACGAACGCCGGATCGGCTTGAGTTTCTCGAAATCGTTGACGTCGGCTTTCCATGCCGGCAGGCTGCGACCGAGGTTGTCGATCTCATCCTGCACTTCCTCGACGAACACCTCGCGGATTTCCTCGTCGATGTCGTCCGACTGCACCGCGGCGAAGCTGGCGTCGGTCACCGCCGCGGCATCGGAATCCGCAACTTCTTCCTCGATTTCTTCCTCGACTTCGACGTAGCGCACGTTCGGCGCCGGCGTCGCGGTAGCCTGTGTCTCGATCAGGCGCAACCCGGCCAGGTCGTGCGCGGATGATTCGGTGGCGGGCAATTCGCCGACGACCAGGTCTTCGAGTCCCCGGCCCGGCGCCACGTCGACGGCCGGTTCGATTTCGATCGCATGCGCCGGCGTCGGCATCGGTTCGGCGTGCGCGGGCGATTCCTCGCCCTTGTCCATGCGCGCGATGTATTCGTCGATGCTCTCGTCGGTCAACTCGATGCTCGGCATCTCCGCCGGATTCTCGGCAGCGCTCGCATCGGGCTTCAGTCCGGCCTCGCCGCTGGCGGGAATATCCTCGCCCCAGCGTGGATAGTCGCCCTGGTGCGCATCCGCCATCGCAATAGCGGCCGGCGAAGTCGGCGGTGCGGCAGGCGCTGCGGTGAATGCCGCGGCAGTCGTGGATGTCTTAGGCGCAGGGGCGGCTGCGGCCTGCGCAGGCAGCGGCGGTACGCCCGGCAATCCGTCGCCGCCGTCATCATCGGGCGGCACGGGCCAGTAGCCGAGCGCGGTCAGGCTCTGCCGGGTCACGTCGAGGATGCGCTCGCGGCCGCCGCGCTGGTCGTGCGTGGCTTCCAGGTAATACTCGATCGATGCCAGCGCATCGGCGAGCTTGTCCATCTGCTCGGCGGTCGGCACGCGGCGGTGGCGCAGCAATTCGACCTGGATGAAGCGCACGATGCCCTTCATCAGTTGCGCCGCGTCGTTCAGGTCCAGGATGCGCAAGGCGCCTGCAATCTCGTCGAGCAGCGCCGGAATCGGTTCGACCTTGGAGTGATCCCACGGCGATTCGATGAAGGCGACGATGTCCTGCTTGGCCTGACCGATGTTGGCCGTGGCTTCCTTCATCAGCGCATCGAGGATCTTGCGCGCTTCGGCCTTCGGCAATTCCAGGCCCTGCGCTCCGGGGCCGCCGCCGGTTTGCTCGCCGGCATCCGCGCCGAGGCGGTCGATGTGGTCGTCCAGCGAAGCTTCGACGTAAAGCAGTGCGCCGGCCACGTCAAGCAGGGTCGTTTCGTCGGCGGGGCGCGACTTGTTCGCCATTTCCTCGACGACCTTGCGCTGTTCGGTGACCACGCGCCGTGGCACACCCAGGCCGAGCATGCCGAGCGTGTCGCCGACGCGGTCGAGCGCGTCGACCTGGGCCATCAGTTCGGTCGGGTCCGGATTCTGCGCGCGCAGGAAGATATCCAATGCCTCCTTCACGCGCATCAGGTCGTCCTTGATCGCCACCGACACGGTATCGAGCAGACTGCGGTTGTGGCCCGAGATGGAACCCTTGGCGTGTTCGAGCTCCTTCTCGCTCGGCAGCAGGGTATCGAGTTTGTAGGTGGCGCGGATCGCCGCCGCGCGTTCGCCGGCGGCATCGGAGTGGGCGATGTAGAACAGCAGATTCTTGGTCAGATCGGACGGCGGCGAAACACGGAAACCCGTTTCGCCGGAATCGACCAGGCGCTTGATCTCGCGGTCGACCTTGCCGAACAGCAGTTTCACCGCCGCATTCGCCTCGACCGCGCCGGAGGCGACGCCTTCGAGCACGCCGGCGGCAACCCACCACAGGCGGCAGGCGTCTTCCTGCGTGCAGGCCGTGCGCAGGCGGTCGAGCATCTCGATCAGGCGCGTCAATTGCACGCTCGCGGAGTCGTCACGGATCCAGCGCAGCAACGACAACTGGAACGCGGAGCGCAGGCGCGCCGCCTCGGCCTTGAGTTCGAGTTCCGGCGTGGCCTGCGCGGCGCCGCTAGCCGCGCTGGGCAGCGGCGCGGACAAATCCGGCGAGAACAACACGGATTCGGTCAGCAGTTTCTCGCCGCGCGTCGCGCGCAGGTCGTTGAGCAGCGGCAGCAGGACGATCGGGATGTCCTTGTGTCCGCTCTGCAGGCGTTCGAGGTAATCGGGCAACTGCACGATGCCGCGCATGAGCACCGAGTAGCTGTCGTCCTTGGCCTTGATCTGGCCGTCGAGCAGGGCCAGGGCAACGCGCTCCATCTCCTCCACGACCATCGCCGCGCCGTACAACTCGACCATGCGCAGCGTACCCTGCACCTGGTGCAGGTAGGTCGCGCAGAAGCGCATCAGGCTCGAGTCGGCCGGATCCTCGACATAGGCTTCGAGCGACTGGCGCGCCTGCTTGAGGGTCTCGTCGAGCTCCTGCTTGACCCAGTTGAGCGTGGTGAAGTCGATGTTGTCGTCTTGCAGCTTCATGGTCTTTCTCTCAACTCGTGCGCCGGAAAGCCAGCACATTGCGATTGTCCACGCGCGCGAGCTGCGCGTGCGCGAACTGCGTCACTTCGCCCGGCCCGAGTACCAGCAGGCCACCGGGCTTGAGCAGGTT
>JAICYA010000015.1 GCA_025934455.1 Rudaea sp. | reverse complement strand
GTATTCGACGAGGTCGGCCCACTTGAGGATCAATTTGCGCTGACCGGCCCAGAGCGTGACTTCACCTTTGCCTTCGGCGACCACGGCAATGCCGGCGGCGCGCTCGCCGCTGGCAAGCTTGGCCTTGGGAATTTCGATGAGTTTGTTGCCCTTGCCGCCGTTGTCGAGTTCAGGCAATTCGGCGACCGAAAACATGAGCAGGTGTCCCGCATTGGTGGCGACAACGATGCGGTCGCGTGCTGGATCGTTGACGTACGCCGGTGCGAGCACATGGGAGTCGTCGTCCATGTTGACGAGCTGTTTGCCGGCCTTCTTGTTCGCGAGCAGCGCTTCGAACCGGGTTACGAAGCCGTAGCCGAAATCCGTGGCGAGCACGAGCCGCGCCTGCGGATCGGCGATCGCGACGGCGTCGAAACGCGCGCCCGGCGCGGGCGTGAAGCGTCCGGTCAGCGGCTCGCCGTTACCACGCGCCGATGGCAATGTGTGCGCGGGGGTCGAATAACTGCGTCCGGACGAGTCGATGAAGGCGACGTTCTGCGTGGTCTTGCCTTTTGCAGCGTTGTGGAATTTGTCGCCTTCCCGGAAGCCCAGCGTCGCGGCATCGACGTCGTGGCCCTTGGCCGCGCGCACCCAGCCTTTTTCCGACAACACCACGGTGACCGGCTCGCTGACCACGAGTGCGGCCTCGTCCAGTGCCTGCGACACGTCGCGCACGACCAGCGGTGCGCGTCGCGCGTCGCCGTATTTTTCCGCGTCGGCGGCGAGTTCGTCCTTGATCAGCGTTTTCAGTTTCGCCGGCGACTTCAGCGTCACCGCGATGCGTGCGCGTTCTTCTTCCAGCGCGTCGCGCTCGGCATTGAGCTTCATTTCTTCCAGCCGCGCGAGCTGGCGCAGGCGGGTTTCCAGGATGTAATCAGCCTGTTCTTCGCTCAACTTGAAGCGCGCGATGAGGATGGGTTTGGGTTCGTCCTCGCTGCGCACGATGCGGATGACCTCGTCCAGATTCAAAAAGACGATGCGCAGGCCTTCGAGCAAGTGCAGGCGACGCTCGACTTTCTGCAGGCGATGTTCCAGGCGCCTGGTCACGGTCTGCTGGCGGAAGCGCAGCCATTCGACGAGGATCTGCTTGAGGTTCTTGACCTGCGGCTTGCCGTCCAGGCCGATCATGTTGAGATTGACGCGGTAGCTGCGTTCCAGGTCCGTGGTCGCGTTCAGATGCTGCATCATCTCGTCCAGGTCCACGCGCGTGCTGCGCGGGATCAGCACGATGCGCACCGGATTCTCGTGGTCGGACTCGTCGCGCACGTCCTCGAGCATCGGCAGTTTTTTCGCGCGCATCTGTTCGGCGATTTGCGCGATGATCTTCTCGCCGGACACCTGATACGGCAGCGCGGTGATGACGGCGTTGCCGTTCTCGATCGCGTATACCGCTCGGCAGCGCACGGAACCGTTGCCGGTGGCGTACATGGCGTGCAGGTCGCGCTTGGGTGTGATGATTTCGGCCTTGGTTGGGAAATCCGGGCCTTTGACGTGGCGGCAAAGTTCCGCGACGCTGACTTCGGGTTCGTCGAGCAGGTGGATGCAGGCGCTGGCGACCTCGCGCAAATTGTGCGGCGGAATGTCGGTGGCCATGCCGACCGCGATGCCGGTCGCGCCGTTGAGCAGCACGTGCGGCACGCGCGCCGGCAGCCACACGGGTTCCTTGAGCGTGCCGTCGAAGTTCGGGGTGAAGTCGACCGTGCCCAAGCCGATTTCGTCGAGCAACAATCCGGCGATGGGCGTGAGGCGCGATTCGGTGTAGCGCATCGCGGCGAACGATTTGGGATCGTCCGGCGAACCGAAGTTGCCTTGGCCGTCGACCAACGGGTAGCGGTAACTGAAGGGTTGCGCCATCAGCACCATCGCTTCGTATACCGAGCTGTCGCCGTGCGGGTGGAACTTGCCGATCACGTCGCCGACGGTGCGCGCGGATTTCTTCGGCTTGGCCCCGGCGTCGAGGCCCAGTTCGCTCATCGAATACACGATGCGGCGCTGAACCGGCTTCAAGCCGTCGCCGATGAAGGGCAGGGCGCGGTCGAGCACCACGTACATCGAATAGTCGAGGTAGGCGCGCTCGGCGTATTCCTTGAGTGGAATCTGTTCGTAATTGGTTTGCGGGTTCATCTTCGGATCCGGAAAAACAATCCCGCCATTTTGCCGGAAAGCGCGACCGATGTGGCGCGCGCGAGGAAGCGCCGCTACGGCGCGAATGCCGCCGCATTGCGTGTCTTAACCGGCGTGGTTGGCGCCGGGCGCACGTTGAGGAAACCGTCGAATTGCGGGTCCACGCTCATATCGGCCGACTTGTTGCGGGCAACGCGCGGCTTAGCGCGAAGCGATTTGCTGGGCCAGCGCGCGCGTGACCGGATGCGCATCGCCGTACACGCGCTGGAACGTGGCCAGTGCCTCCACGCGCAGGTCGTGCGCGGCGCCCGTTTTGCCTTGCGCGGCGAGGATATCGGCCAGGTAGGCGTCGATCTCGCCCAGTTTCTCGCCGCCGGAAGGATAAACCGCCAGCAGATTCGTGCGTGCCGCGCGTGCCTCTCGCTCGCCCTGCGCGGCATCGCCGCCCTGGGCGAGAGCGGCGCCCTGCGCGGCTTGCGCGAGGGCGAGGAATTTGGCGTTGCCAGCCGCGCGTGCGCTGTCGGCGCGCAGATGCTGGCGGCTGTCCGCCAGCGTGCGCAGCGCCTGCGGTGTGTGGGTACGCAGTTGCGCACGGCCAAGGGTCAGTTCGGCGACGCCCAAGGTCGGCGCATGCGCGGCGGCCAGGATTTCGCGCGCGGCCTGTGCCGACGCGATCGCGGCTGCATCGTCGCCGGCGCACCACTGTGCGCTCGCCAGCGCCGACTGGATCGTGCCTACCATCTCGGCGCCGGGCTTCAGGTTCGCGCCAGCGAGGTTCAGGGCGTCGGTCAGGGTCTTGATCGCGTCGTCGATGTGCCCCGATTTCATCTGCGCAACGCCGAGGCCGAGATCGACATAGATGAAACGCGGATGGGCGGCGCCGAGCGTGTGTTCGAGCATGGCGTGCGCGCGCCGCATCAGATCGGTGGCTTGTGCATAGCGCTCCTGATACAGCGCGCAGGCGCCGAGATTGAACAGGTCCATGGCGATGTCCTGGCTCGCCGGGCCTTCCTGCGCCAGCCGTTCTTGCAAGACCCGCTCGTACCAGCGCTGGCCCTCGGCAAAATCGCTGCGCCGGTTTGCCATCTTGGCCAGGCCGGTCATCGCGGTCATGCGCTGCCTGCGATAGGCATCGCCCGTGGATTGCAGGATCGTGTAGGCGGCTTCGAACTGCGTGCGCGCGGTTTCGATATCGCCGCTGTCCTCGGCAGTTTGCGCCAGTACGCCGAGCGCCACGCCGAGCTGGGGCGAGCGTTCGCCGTGCAGTTGGCGGATCTGTTCGACGCTGCGTCGTTGCAGGTCGTTGGCAAGCTTGGGCTCGCCCAGGCGCGACAGTGCGTCGGCGATGATCTGACGCAATTCCACTTGCTGGTCCGGCGCGTCGGAGAATTCCTTGTCGATGCGCCGCGCGGCGCTGTCGAGCAGCGCGATGCTGTTCTTGCCGCCATGCGTGGACTGGAACGGGTTGGCGTCCGTGAGCAGGCCCGCGAGAAAGGTCTTGCTGTGTTCGGCGCGCACCGCCATGCGCGTGGCCTGCCGCGCCTGCCACAGCGCGAATGCGGTGGTGCCGATCAAGGCAAGCAGGGCAATGGCGACGATCGCCACGGCGACGCGATTGCGGCGCACGAAGCGCGCCGCAACGTAGCACAGGCTGGGCCGGGCGATCGTCAGCGGTCGGTGTTCGAGCCAGCGCCGCAGGTCCGCGCGCAGTTGCGCGACGGTGCCGTAGCGCCGTGCGGGATCGGCGGCAAGCGTGTGCGCGATGATGCGGCCGAGGTCGCCGCGCAGCTGGCGCGCGTCGATCGCGGACGACGGTGGCGCGGCATCGGGCGCCGTGGCATGGCGGGCGAGCGCGGTTGTGGACCAGTCCGGATCGCCGCCGCCGCGTTCCAGCGTCGGCAGGCGGCGTCCGCTGACCAGTTCGTAGAGCATCAATCCCAGCGCGTAAATGTCGGTCGTGGTGGTCGCGCGTTCGCCGCGCAGTTGCTCGGGCGCGGCGTATTCGGGCGTGAACACGCGCGTCGCCGGGGCCTGCTCGTCGCTCGCGTCGAGCACGCGCGCGATGCCGAAGTCGAGCAGCTTGACCGTGCCGTCGCCGGCAACGAGCACGTTCGAGGGTTTCAGGTCGCGGTGCACGATCAGTTGCGCATGCGCATGGGCGACGGCGGCGCAGACCTGGTCGAACAGCGCCACGCGGGCGCGCGCGCCGAGCGCGTGCGCCGCGCAATACGCGAGCAGCGGTTCGCCGTCCACATACTCCATCGCCAGCCACGCACGGTCGTTCGCCGTACCCGCGTCGACGAAGGCGGTGATGTTGGGGTGGCTCAGCGACGCCAGCACGCGGCGCTCGCGCGCGGCCAGTTGCGCCATGCGCGCGGCGTCGCCATCGAGCAGCTTGAGCGCGACGCGCTGGACGAAATCCGCGTCGCGGCGTTCGGCCAGCCAGACTGTGCCCATGCCGCCCGCGCCGATGCGGCGCACGGGCTGGAACGGCCCGATGCGTCCCGGGATCGCGGCGTCGATTTCATCCAGCAGGCGTGCGACCGCGTGCTCGGGTTGCGCGGCGGCAGCCATGGGTTCGGCGAGCAGATCCCGCGCCGCGGCGGCCAGCTCCGCGTCGCGTGCGCCGAGGGCGGCCAGCTCGCGTTCGCGGGCGTCGGCGGCGAGCGCTTCGAGACGATCGATCAGCACGCGCAATTCGCGCCAGCGCGCGGGCGCGAACAGCGGCGTGTTCGCGCCGTCGCTCATGCGCCTTCGAGCGCGCGCCGCAGGTAGTTGCGGGCGAGGTTGATGTCGCGTTGCACGGTGCGCTCGGTGACACCGCGCAGTTGGGCGATCTGCGGCGTCGCGAGGCCGGCGAACACGCGCCAGGCGAAAGTCTCGGCGAGTTCGCTGTCCTGGGCGTCGAGCGCGCGCAGGGCCTGGTCGATCGCCAGTGCCTGCTGCGCGTCCAGGGCGGAGTCGGCGGTGCCTTCGTCGTCGAGTTGGGTGCGCAGCAGGCCGCCGCCACGTTTCTGCGCCAGGCGCTCGCGCGCGTGATCGACCACGGTCTGGCGCATCGCGCGCGCGGCCAGATTGAAGAAGTGGCGGCGGTCGTTGAGATTGGCCAGCGCACCGTCGGTGAGCTTGAGGAACGCCTCGTTGACCAGTGCGGTGGGCGTGAGCGTAGCCTGCGCGCCGCGGCCGAGTTGACGCGCCGCCAGCCGGCGCAGTTCGGCGTACACGGCCGCATACGCGCGGTCGCCGGCATCGTGGTCGCCGCCGCCCGCCGCCCGCAGCCAATCGGTAATCGGAAATTCCACTGTGCAGTTTTCCCGTTTCCTGCCGCCAGCATAGCGCAAGCGTGCCGGACTTCGCCGTGGAATGCCGACGCCCGCGGCGGCCCTGGTTTGGCGGTGCGACGATTCCCTAGCGCGGCGCGCGATATCCGCCGGACACGCCGCACGGGCTGAGCACGAGCTGCCAGAGCTGGTCGCGGCGCGCCCGGAACACGGCGGCCGATGCGCAAAGATAAAAGCGCCACATGCGCCGGAAACGTTCGCCGTATTTCGGCGCCAGCGCCGGCCAGGCGGCATCGAAATTCGTGTGCCAGGCCATCAGGGTCCGGTCGTAGTCGGCGCCGAAGTTGTGCCAATCCTCGATCACGAACACGCCCTCGCGCGCACTGGCGATCTGCTCGACCGACGGCAGCATGGAATTGGGAAAAATATACTTCGCGATCCACGGGTCCGTGCGGTTCGAGGACACGTTGCTGCCGATGCAGTGCAACAGGGCGAGGCCGTCGTCGGCGAGGCAGCGGCGCTTGATCTCGAAGTAGGTACGGTAATTCTTCACGCCGACGTGCTCGAACATGCCGATGGAATACACGCGGTCGAAGCGCTCGTTCACCTCACGATAATCCTGCACACGGATTTCGATCGACAAGCCCTTGCACAGGGCACGCGCGAACTCGGCTTGTTCGTGCGACACGGTGATGCCCACGCCGGTCACGCCGTAGCGCTCGGCGGCGAATTTCAGCGCCTCACCCCAACCGCAGCCGACGTCGAGCACGCGCATGCCGGGTTGCAGCATCAGCTTGCGGCAGACCAGGTCGAGCTTGGCTTCCTGCGC
The DNA here is from genome assembly GCA_025934455.1 of Rudaea sp. The sequence goes on along the minus strand of JAICYA010000015.1, from coordinate 7,520 downwards.
GGCGTCGAGGTCGTTCGCATCCTTCCAGTAGCCGCAGGAATACACCAGGCGCTTGCCGAGCATCGCCTCGAACAGATCGTTGCCGAGGTCGTAGTGGCGTTCGCCGATCGTGAACGCGCGACGCCCGCGTTGCAAATTGATCAGGCTGGATTTGAGCCACAGCCAGACATCGTCGATACCGTGCACGCGCTCGTCCACATGCGCGCTGAGCAGGCGGAACAGGAAGCCATCGAGGTCGGCCGCGTCCCACCAGCCGTCCATGTAGGATTCGCCCAGGCCCAGCGAGCCGTGCGCGACCACGCGATGGTAGAAGTGCAAATCGTGGATTTGTGGATCGCAGGGCTGCGACCCGCCGGCGGTCAAACCGGCCTGCGCGAGCAGGCCTTCGATGCGGCGCTGTGCGGACGAACCGCTCATGGCGGATCAGATTAGCACTTCGTGCGCCGAATCTCAGGTCTGTGCGGGTTCGATGGCGTCGAACTCGGCCGGCAGGCGCGCGAAAAACAAATTCACGTTCTCGCTGCGCAGCGCCTCGATCAGCGCATCTGCGGCGGCTTCGTCGGCGATGAATTCGACCAGCACGGGCACGTCGCCGGCCAGCTCGAAGAAGTGCTGTTCGTGCAGTCGGCCATGGCGGCCGAATCCGGCGATGGCGCGGAACGCCGAGCCGCCGTGAACGCCGCGAGCCTTGGCGAATTCCAGCAGCCATTCGTATTCAAGCTTGCCGCCGTGCTTGCGGTTCTCGTAGGTATAAAAACGCAAATGTATACCGTTCATGGTGACCTCATGCACGCAGGATCAGGCGCATCAGGAACAGGCCGGCCAGGGTCATGGCCAGCGAACCGAGCAGGTGCGCCGACATGGTCGCAACGGCCCAGGCGTACTGCTGGCGCAGGAACAAGGTCACGGTCTCGGCGGAAAACGTCGAAAACGTGGTCAGGCCGCCGCAGAATCCGGTGGTGACGAACAGGCGCAGTTCCGGCGACAGGCTCTGGAACTGGCCGAACGCGCCGAGTGCGGCGCCGATGATGAAACCGCCGAGCAGGTTTGCCGCGAGCGTGCCGAGCGGCAACGTCGGGAACAGCGGATTGAACCAGATGCCGAACAGCCAGCGCAGCACTGCGCCGGCGAAAGCGCCGATGCCGACGGCGAAAAACGCAATGGCGCCCAATGGGCTCAATCGCTTCAGCCGGCGTTGCCGGCGCCGAGCAGGGCCTTGAGCAGGGCCAGCACCTCTTCCTTGGTGCCCAGCACCGAAACATGGTGCTCACGCGGGATGCCGGTGCCGATGTTCACGGCGTAACCCTGGCCGGCTTCGTTGCCGTCGTCGTCGAGGCGTGGATAGGTTTCCACCTTGCCCACGTAGACGATGCTGTTGGCGTCGATGTAGCGTCCGTCGGGGAGTTTCAGCCAGCGTTGCATGGGATTGTCCTCGTTTGGCGCGAAGGCTATCCGCAAGCCGCCACGCCTGCAAGCGGCAGTAGCTGGCGTGCGGCCAGCCACGCGCGCGCATCTTGCGCGTCGTACTCGAACCAGGCGCGCGTCGAACCGAGGCGGAAGGTATAGCCCCAGGCATCCATATCGGCCATCAGGCGCGCACGGCCGGCTCCGGGCAATTCATCGGCGAGCAGGATCTGCAGGTAGCAGGCCGCGTCTTCCTCGGCCTGCGATTCACTGGCATCGGTGTGGATCGACTCGCGTTTCCCGGCTGGCGCGACGATCACGTGGCAGGCCTCGTGCAGCAGCGAATGCACCGGCGTGTCGGCGCGCGCATAAACGTTCGAGCCGATGATGCCGGCTTCGGGTTCGCCCCAATAACTGCCGGGGATGGTTGCGCCGTCGGCGACGACGCGCAGCTTCAAGTCGTGGCGATCCAGCAATGCCGCGGCGGCGCCGGGCGCGAGATCGGCGAGGCAAAGCACGCGCAGATCAGTGCGACGTGCCGGTGCGCGCGGTCGCGGACGCGGCACCGTGCGCACGTTCGCTCAGCCACGGCTGGTTCGGCAGCTTGCCGGTGGGGCCGTGCAGGTAGGTGTCGAGCACGAACGCGTAGCTGCACAATTCCTTGACCAGCAGTGAGACTCGCCGATTCACGCCCGGCATCATCTGCTGGCCGGCTTCCTGGAAACCCCAGGTGCCGTGGAACAGAACCGAGACGTCGTCGCGCGGTTCGAGGAAGACTTCGCAGGCAAGCAAGGGCACGCGCACCTCGGCGAAGCTGGTGACGTCGGCGTAAAAGACACGGCCGAGGCCGAGGCCACGGTACGGGCGCGCGATGACGATGCGGTCGATGTAGACGAACTCGGGATAACGCTCGCGGAACCAGCAGAAATTCGGACTCGCGTATTCGGCGTCTTCGCGCAGTGCGATCAGGAACCCGGCGGCATGCCCGTCGATTTCGGCGACGCGGAAATACGCGGCATCGCGTTCCAGCGCACGCAGTTGCGCCATGTCCAGCGGCAGTATGGTCGAACCCGCGGCGTTGTTGAGCGCAAGTACCGAATCCAGATCCTGCGCCTGCACGTCGCGGATGGTCAGCGTCATTTTTCGTCCCTCCGGCTTGTCGCGGCGCGAATCGTGGTTCGTGCCTTGGTTATGGGCGCCATTATCGCATGCGATGCGCGACAAGGGCATGGCCTTTCCGTGGCATTCTTGTTAAGAATCCGATGAAGAATCGTCGCGCGCGAGCGTGCAACTGGTCCGCGTGACTTCTCGCAGGTTGCGCGCTACGCGCCGCAGCTTATGATGCGCGCATGCGGTTCTCTTCGTTCAACCATGTGCAATTGCTGCGTTACGCGGGGCTGTTCACCTGGGCCTGCGTCGGCATTCCGTTGCTGCGCCGCTACTGGCAAAGCGAAGACGGTTATTCCGCCATCGAGATCGCCGGTTGGTGGTCGAGCTATCTCGCCTTCGGCCTGAGCTATTGGCTGGTCACCCGCGACCTCGGCAAGCGTTACCACTGGTTGCTGCAACTGCCCATGCTCGCGGTGCTCAACGCGGCCGCGATCGGCATCGGCTATTTCAGCCACAGCGGACTTTCCGGAATCCTGCTGCTGGTGATCGCCGGCGTGCTGCCGTGGCTGCTGCCGTTCTGGGCCGGCGTAGCCTGGCTGATCCTGCAGAATTTTTCGCTGGTACCGGTGTTCATCTATCGCGTCGAGGGTTTCGACTGGTTCGATGCGTTGCTGCAGAGCGGCCTGTACATCGGCTTTTCCGGCTTTACCTTCGTCACCTCGCTGGTCGCGCGCCAACAGGCGGATTCGCGCGAGGAGCAGCGCCGCCTGAATTCCGAACTGCGCGCCACGCGCACGCTGCTGACCGAATCCAGCCGCATCGGCGAGCGCATGCGCATCTCGCGCGAACTGCACGACCTGGTCGGCCATCACCTGACCGCGCTGAGCCTGAACCTGGAAGTTGCCAGCCACCTCGTTTCCGGCAACGCGCAGGAACACGTGCGCCAGGCGCAGAGCGTGGCGAAATTGTTGTTGTCCGACGTGCGCGAAGTGGTCAGCCAGTTGCGCGAGGACGACGCGATCGACCTGACCGAGGCGCTGAAAACCCTGGTCGAAGGCGTGCCCGGCCTGGCCATCCACCTGCAATTGCCGCCGCGCTTCGCGGTGGACGATCCGCGCCGCGCGCAGGTGCTGCTGCGCTGCGCCCAGGAAATCATCACCAACGCCCTGCGCCACGCCAACGCGCGCAACCTGTGGCTGAGTTTCGAGCGCGACGGCGTGGAACTTGCCATTCACGCGCGCGACGACGGCCGCGGCTCGGACGAGCTGCAGCAAGGCAATGGCCTGACCGGCATGCGCGAGCGCCTGGCCCAGATCGGCGGGCGCCTGAACATCACCACCGCACGCAATTCCGGTTTCGCGCTGGATGCGTGGCTGCCCCTGGAGTCCTTGCGATGACCATATCCGTTTGCCTGGTGGACGACCAGACCCTGGTCCGCCAGGGCATCCGTTCCCTGCTGGAACTGTCCGACGACATCCGCGTCGCCGCCGAGGCCGGCGACGGTGCGCAGGCGGTGGAGGCGATTCCGCGGATCAAGCCCGACGTGGTGCTGCTCGACATGCGCATGCCCGGCATGTCGGGGCTGGACGTACTCAACGCACTGGCGGAAAAAAACGCCTTGCCGCCGACCATCATCCTGACCACGTTCGATGACGACCAGCTCGTGCTCGCTGGACTGAAGGCGGGCGCACGCGGCTACCTGCTCAAGGATGTCTCGCTGGAGCAACTCGTGGACGCGGTCAAGACCGTGGCCGGCGGCGGTTCGCTGGTCGCGCCGGTGGTCACGCAGCGGCTGCTGACCGGGCTGGAGCGCATGCACAACGATTTCACCAGCCTGGATCGCCCGGATCCCCTGACCGAGCGCGAGACCGAAATCCTGCGCCTGATGGCCGGCGGCTACAGCAACAAGGAAATCGCCAATTCGCTGGGCGTGGCCGAGGGCACGGTCAAGAACCACGTTTCCAACATCCTGTCCAAGCTCGGCGTGCGCGACCGCACAAGGGCGGTGCTGAAGGCCTTCGAAAGGGGCATTGTCTAGGTCCCGGTTTGCGTCCATGCGTTCCGATTCCAGAACCCCGGCTTTTCCAGTACCATTCGCGGTCTGATTTGAGGGAGACTCCCGGAATGACCCGCCTGCTCGAAGTTCTCGTTGCCCTGGCCATCGTTTTCGTCCTGGCCGTCTTGTTCAGCGTTGCCTTGCCCAGTTCGGGCCATGTCGAGCGCTCGGTGACCGTCAGTTCGCCCGCACGCCAGATTTTCGACGTGCTCGACGGTTTTCACACCTATCCGTCGTGGACGGCGCTGACCGGTTACGACTCGCGCGTGCAGATGAACTACGAGGGGCCGGCGCTGGGCAGCGGCGCCAAGGTGTCATGGCGCAGCTCCAACGAAACCATCGGTGACGGCAGCCTGACCGTGGCCGCGGCACCGGCGCCCGAGCAGGACAAACAGGTCACCTGGGACGTGCAGAACACCTGGCGTGGCACAAACAAGCATTTCACCTTCACCATCGATCCTTCCGAGAACGGCAAGACCTCCAAGGTGACGATGGCGTATGACGTGGATTTCGGCTGGAACCTGCTCGCGCGCATCTCGGGCCTGTATCTGCAGGGCAATCCGGCCACACAGATTCAGTTTGAACTTTCTCGCCTGCAGAACATGCTGGCCACGTTCCCGACCGTCGACTACAAGGACCAGGACATCCAGATCAAGGACGTGACCCCGCAGCCGATCCTGTTCGTCTCTACCACCGCCAAGCGCACGCTCGACGATGTGGCCGACGCGACGACCAAGGCGATGGATCAGCTGCAGGCGGCGATCAAGAAGGACAAGCTCACCGCGACCGGTCCGCGCCGCGTGATCACCACGAACTGGGGCGACGAGAACTACGATTTCGACGTGGCCCTGCCGGTCGACAGCGCCAATGCGCAGGTTGCCGATCCGGTCAAGGCCGGTACGGGTTACGCCGGCAAGGCGTTGGTGACGTCGTTCACCGGTTCGGCCGCGCAGTTGCCGCTGATGCGCCTGATGCTCAAGGCCTATGCCTACACCCACGGCTACCTGTTCGACGAATCCTCGGAAGGCAACGGACGATTCTTCGACGAGCTGACCACGACCGATCCGCACGCCGGCGACGACCAGCAGTCCTACAGCGTGTATCTGCCGATCCAGGGGCAGTAATCTTTCAGCGTTGCCTGCGAACGGGCGGTCGAGGCCGCCCGTTTGCTTTTGTGCGGGAACTTTTCCTTAACAGCGTTGTATTTCTGCCGGCGCCCATGCTTTCGCGTGACGCCGAATCGGAAGAACGCAATCAACAAGCGGTGACATCACGATGATCGAAACCCGGCAATTGACCAAGCGTTACGGCGAGCTGACCGCCGTCGACGGCATCAGCTTCAAGCTCGAACCGGGCCGTGTGCTCGGCTTCCTCGGCCCCAACGGCGCCGGCAAATCCACCACCATGAAGATGATTGCGGGCTTCCTTGCGCCGACCTCGGGCAGCGCTGTGGTCTGCGGTCACGACGTGGTCGACGACGCCATCGCCGCCAAGCGCGTGGTCGGCTATCTGCCGGAAGGTGCGCCCAGTTACGGCGAGATGACGCCGCGCCAGTTCCTCGAATTCGTCGCCGACGTGCGCGGGCTTTCCGGCGCCAGGCGCATGCAGCGCCTCGACGACGTGATCGAACGCTTGCATCTGAACGGCGTGCTTGAACAGCCGATCGAAACATTGTCGAAGGGCTTCAAGCGTCGCGTGGGACTGGCGCAGGCCATCGTGCACGATCCGCAGGTATTGATCCTCGACGAGCCCACGGATGGCCTGGATCCGAACCAGAAACACGAAGTGCGCGCGCTGATCAATGCAATGGCCAAGGACAAGACCATCGTCGTGTCCACGCACATCCTCGAAGAAGTCCATGCCGTATGCAGCCGCGCCATCATCATCGCCAAGGGAAAAATTCTTGCCGACGCGACGCCGGCGGAACTGGAAACGCGCTCGCGCTACCATCAGGCGGTATCGCTCACGGCGGCCAACGTGCCGGCGGCGAAGGAAGCGCTGTCGCGCGTGGCCGATGTGGCCGCAGTAGAGATCGATCCGCAGGATCATCGCCTCACCGCATTCCCCAAGCCGGGCCGGCAGATATTCGTCGCGGTGAACCAGGCGCTGCAGGCGCAGGGTATTGCCGTCCGCGAACTGCAACTGGAAAGCGGGCGCCTGGACGAAGTGTTCCGCACGATAACGCAGGGCGCCGAAACGGAGGTTCGCGCATGAGCAATATCCTTACGGTCTGCAAACGGGAATTGAAGAGCTATTTCGCCACGCCCGTCGCCTACGTCTTCATCGTGATCTTCCTGCTTCTTGCCGGCGCATTCACGTTCTATCTCGGGAATTTCTACGAGCGCGGCCAGGCCGACCTGCTGCCGTTCTTCAACTTCCATCCCTGGCTGTACCTGTTCCTGGTTCCCGCCGTCGGCATGCGCCTGTGGTCGGAGGAACGCAAGAGCGGCACGATCGAACTGCTGCTGACCCTGCCGGTGACGATGTGGCAGGCGGTGGTCGGAAAATTCCTCGCCGCGTGGGCGTTCATTGGCATCGCGCTGATCCTGACCTTCCCGATCTGGATCACGGTCAATTACCTCGGCTCGCCGGACAACGGCGTGATCGTCGCGAGCTACATCGGCAGCTTCCTCATGGCCGGCGCCTTCCTCGCCATTGCCTCATGCCTATCGGCATGCACCCGCAACCAGGTGATCGCGTTCATCCTCACCGTGGTCGTGTGCTTCTTGTTCCTGCTCGCCGGCTTCCCGCTGGTGCTGGATTTCTTCTCGGCGTGGGCGCCACAGGGCGTGGTCGATGCAGTGTCGGGCCTGAGTTTCCTCACCCACTTTGCTTCGATCAGCAAGGGCGTGATCGAACTGCGCGACGTGATTTATTTCGGACTGACCATCGCGTTCTGGCTGTATGCCAGCGCCGTGGTGATCGATCTGAAAAAAGCCGACTGAGTCCC
>JAICYA010000133.1 GCA_025934455.1 Rudaea sp. | reverse complement strand
TGGGACTATCGCCAGGCCGGCTTCCGCCGCAACCTCGGCATGCGCATAGACCTCGTGCTCGCGAGCGCGGCGTTGCGCGCGCGCTGCCGCGGCAGCGTCATCGACCGCACGCCGCGCACCTGGGAACGGCCCTCGGACCACACGCCGGCGATCCTGGAGCTTGCCGAATCAGGGCAGGCCGATGCCTGACGAAATCCGCGAAACGGAATGGTTGCCGACGCTGGACGACGGCGAACTGGAAGAACTCGACCAGTTCCTGCGCGCGCATGCGGGCGAGGACGCGCTGCTGCTCGATGGCGTGCACGGCCTGCTCAGCGCGGTGAACATCGGTCCCGAACGCGCGCCGCCCGAGGAATGGCTGCCGGAAGTGCTGCACGATCCGTTCGACGACGCCGACGAAGGCCGACGCATCCTCGAGCTGCTGGCGCGCCTTTCCGAGAGCATCGGCTACGAACTGGAGACCGAACAATACGAACCGATCCTCGGCGAAATCGAACTCGACGACGGTGGTTCGGCGTTGAGCGCGCAGGGCTGGTGCGAAGGATTTTCGCGCGGCGTCGACCTGCGCGCGCGGCTGTGGGAAGCGCGCCTGGGCGTGGATTCGCGACTGACCGAACTACTGTCGCCGATCATGGCGCTGGCCGTGCAGGAAGGCGTGTTCCAGACCGACGCCGAGATCGAGCCGCTGACCGAAGCCGAATACGACGAGTGCCTGGCACAATTGCCGATGGCCATCGAAGCCGTGGCGCATTACTGGTCGGAAGTGCCGCCGACTCCGGCGGAGCTTGCGCGCCGCGCCGAACCCCCCGATTCCAGCACAACGCCGCGCAAGCGTGGCGGGCACTGGGTGCATTGAGTCAAGCGCCGGTCTTTCCACCAAACAAAATCGCCCGTTCCGCTTCGTCCATTTCCCCCTGCGCCTCGCGAAAATCGCCTTGTGCCCAGGCGCGCGCCGTCGCCGGGCGCGCGCGAATCGTCTCACGCCAACGTCGAACCTCGTTGAATCCACTCAAGTCCAGCGGCGCCTTGGCGTAGGGGTCGATCCACGGATAACAAGCCATGTCGGCGATCGTGTAGTCGTTTCCACAAATATACTCGCGATCTTGCAGGCGCTTGTCGAGCACGCCGAGCAGGCGCTGCGCCTCGCGTGTGTAGCGCTCGATCGCGTAGGGAATCTTTTCCAGCGCATACGTGGTGAAATGGCCGTACTGGCCGGTCATCGGCCCGAGTCCGCCCATTTGCCAGAACAGCCATTCCAGGCACGTCATCGTGCCGCGCGGGTCCGCCGCGATGAACTTGCCGGTTTTGCGTGCGAGGTAAAACAGGATCGCACCGGACTCGAACACGCTCAGCGGCCCGCCCCCGCCGGGCGGATCGTGATCGACGATCGCCGGCATCTTGTTGTTCGGCGAGATCGCGAGGTATTCCGGCGCGAACTGCTCGCCCTTGCCGATGTCGACGCGACGGATCGTGTACGGCAATACGGCTTCTTCGAGGAACAGGGTGATCTTGTGGCCGTTGGGGGTGGGCCAGTAATAAAGGTCGATCATCTCGGGAAGCTCCTCACTTGCCGATGCAGAACGTGGTAAAAATCTTCCCCAGCAGGTCGTCGCTGCTGAACTCGCCGGTGATTTCGCCAAGCGCCCGCTGAGCCTGACGCAACTCTTCGGCGGCGAGTTCGCCGGTGCGGTGTTCGAGATGTTCTTTCGCCGATTGCAGATGCGCGGTGACGATTTCCAGCGCTTGCACGTGGCGCGCGCGCGCGCTGAACGCGCCTTGCGTGCCGTCGCCTCGACCGGCAAGGCGCTTCAATTCCTCGCGCAGCAAATCCAGGCCCGCGCCGGAGCGTGCGGATAACCTGATGTGGATTTCTCCACTCTGCTGCGTTTGCGCGTGCGCGGCTTCTGCGGATAGATCGATCTTGTTGTGCACGACGATACGCGTCACCCCGGTTGCGCAGACGTCGAGCAAGGCCAAATCCGATTCGACGTGCGCGGATTCGGTGACGAGGATCGCGACATCCGCACGGCCGAGTTCGACGCGGGCGCGGCGCATGCCTTCGGCTTCGACCACGTCGACGGAGTCGCGCAGGCCAGCCGTGTCGGCAAGCGTCAGCATGATGCCGTCGAGGTTGACCGTCTCGCGCAGCACGTCGCGCGTGGTGCCGGCGATGTCGGTGACGATGGCGCGTTCGCTTTGCGCCAGCGCGTTGAGCAGGCTGGACTTGCCGGCGTTCGGCCGGCCAACGATGACGACGTGCAAGCCGTCGCGCAGGACCACGCCGCGGCGCGTGGCGGCGAGCAGGTTGGCGAGTTGCGCATCCAGCCGTTGCAGGCCATCGGCCAGTTGCGGCGCGCTCAGGAAGTCGATTTCCTCCTCGGGGAAGTCGAGCGCCGCCTCGAGCCAGACGCGCAGGTTCACCAGCGCCTCGAACAGTGTATGCACGGATCTGGAGAAATCGCCTTCAAGGCTGCGCAAGGCGGCGCGGGCGGCGGCCTCGGATCCTGCCGCGATGAGATCGGCGACCGCTTCGGCCTGGACCAGATCGAGCTTGCCATTTAGGAAAGCGCGTTCGGAAAACTCGCCGGCGCGCGCCGGTCGCGCGCCGAGTTCGCAGGCGCGCCGCAGAATCAGGTTCAGGACGACCGGACTACCGTGCGCCTGGAGCTCGAGCACATCTTCGCCGGTAAAGGATTTCGGCGCTGTGAAGAAGATGGACAAGCCGCGATCGAGGATTGCATGGCCCTTGTCGCGGAATGCGCCAAAGTAAACTTTGCGCGGTTGCGGATTTCTGCCGGTCAGTCCCAGGGCAATCGCGCGCGCCTGCGGTCCGGACACGCGCACGATGCCGACGCCGCCCGCGCCGGGTGGCGTCGCGATCGCGGCAATCGTATCGGTGTCGACCATCGGCGCATTATCGCGCCGTGCGGGCCTCCGCCCCCAGCATCCGGTGATTGATCACCCACTGCTGCAGCAATCCCAATCCGCCATTGACCGCGTAATACAGCACCAGGCCGGACGGGAACACGAAGAAAAGCAGGCTGAACGCGATCGGCATGAATTTCATCATCTTCTGCTGCGTTGCGTCCATGCCCGGACTCGGCGGCGTGAACAACATGGTTCCCGCCATGACCGCCATGTTGATGATCGGCAGGATGTAATACGGATCGGGTGCCGACAGGTTCTGGATCCAGCCGAAGAACGGCGCGTGGCGCAACTCCACGCTTTCCAGCAACACGTAGTACAGCGCGAAGAACACCGGAATCTGGATCAGCGTCGGCAGGCAGCCGCCGAGCGGGTTGATCTTCTCCTTCTGGTACAGCTCCATGGTCGCGGCGCTGAGCTTCTGCTTGTCGTCGCCATAGCGTTCCTTCAACGCCTGCAGGCGCGGCGCGAGCTTTTTCATCTTCGCCGCGGAACGATATTGCGCTTCGCTGGCCTTGAACATGACGAGCTTGATCAGCAGCACGAGCAGGATGATGGCCAGGCCCCAATTGCGCACCAATGCATGCAGTTGCAGCAGGATCCAGTGCAGGGGCTGCGCAATCGGCGTGAGCATGCCGTAGTCGGCGGTCAGGGCCAGGCCCTTGGCGATACCGGCATCGGAAATCGCGTCAAGCTCGCCGAGCAGGGTCGGGCCGATATACAAATGCGCATCGACGCTGCGCGATTGTCCCGGCGCTACGGTGATCGACGGCGACAGCGCGCGCACGAGATAGCGCGGCGCGCCGTTCGCGACATCCACGACCGCGCTCGAATACGTGTCGATTTCGCTCTTGTCGGGAATCCAGGCGCTGAAGAAGTAGTGCTGCAGCATCGCCGTCCAGCCGCCGGCGAAACTGCCGGTCAGCGGTTCCTTGGCGAACTTGTCGAACGCGAGCTTGTTGAACTTGTGCTCGGGGCTGTACCAGGCCGCGCCGACGTAGGCGTAGCGTTCGGGGTTGTTGAAACCGGTGGCGGCCGGCGGCGCCGCGCGTTGCAGCTGGCGATAGGCGTTGCCGGACCATGCCGCAGTACCGGCGTTGGCGATGTCCTCGCGCGCGCCGATCAGATAGCTGCCGCGCTGGAAACTGTATACTTTTGTCACTTTCAGGCCGGCGGCATCGGACCAGGTCAGCGGCACTTCCAGCGCATCCGCGCCCGGCGCCAGCGTGTAATCGGTCTTGTCGGCGTGGAACAGGGCCAGGTGATCCGGCGCGGTGGCGGAACCGGCAGCACTCACGAGTCCGGATTGCGCGACATAGTAGGTTGTCCCGGCATCGTCGAGCAGGCGCACCGGTTCGTGCTTTTTCTCCGCATCCGCCGGATAGGCGAGCAGGTCCGCATGCACGATGGAGCCGCCGCGGGTGTCGATGGTCAGGTGCAGCACGTCCGTCGTCACCGAGATCGTCGGCGCGGACGCGCTGGTCGTGGCCGCGGTTTCCGGCACGGCTGGCGTAGCAGCAGCCGCACCCGGCGTCGCGGTGGCCGCGGGGACGTCCGCACTGGGCACGGTCGCATTCGGTGCGGCCGCTGAAGTCGGGGTCGGCGGCGCCGGCGCCGGCTTCGGGCCGTAATCCTGCTCCCAGGCCTGCCACATCAGCAACGCGACGAACGCGAGGGCCATGAACAACAACGAACGGGTGGTGGGCATGAAGGCAAACCGGTTGGCGGCGCAGGCGCGCGTGACAAAAGACAGGTGGCGCTGCGAACGCCAATGCTCAAGAGCGGACTCTCAGGAGGCGCGCATTGTGCCGGGCGCGGGCCTATCGTTCAATGGCAGTGGCCTGCTCGGCGAGCCGCGACCACAGGGATTCGAGTTCGGCGCGCAGTTGCGCATTGGACTGTTGCACCGCCGATGGTCGTGCGATCACGACGATGTCGCAGGCAGGCAGGTCGGCACGATGCAGGCGGAAACTTTCGCGGATCTGGCGGCGGATACGGTTGCGCGCGACCGCGAGCTTGGACACGCGCCGCGATATCGCCATCCCCAGGCGGGCGCCGGGCTCGTCGCGATCGCAGTATTGGATGCTCAGCTGCTGCGAGCCCAGACGACGGCCGGATTCACGCAGGCGCGCGAAATCCGCGGGACGCAACAGGCGGGCGCTTCGCGGATGGCGCAGCGCCACGCCGATCCTTACGGGATGAGTTTCTTGCGGCCCTTCGCGCGGCGCGCGTTGAGGACTGCACGGCCGCCGCGCGTCTTCATGCGCGCACGAAAACCGTGCGTGCGCGCGTGCTTGAGATTGCCGGGTTGGAAAGTGCGCTTGGTGGCCATGACACAGGTCTTGAAAAGGAAAAAGGAGCGGGATTCTATTGGTAAAAGTGTACTCCCGTCAATGCATTCGTGCTTGGCGTGGTCGGTGCCGGAGGTTAGACTCCATGGTCCGCCCGCTGCGGCGGATGCACCGGTAACCGATTCCATCATGAGCAAATTGTGGCGGCGCTGCCTGGAACGCCTGGAAGGCGAACTGAGCGTCGAGGATCTGCACACGTATCTGATGCCCTTGCAGGCCAGCGAGGACGGCGAGGGCTTGCGCCTGCTCGCGCCGAACGCCTACACGCTGGATTTCGTGCGTTCGAAGTTCCAGGGCCTGATCGAGCGCGTGCTCGCGCACGTACATGGCGCGCCGGTGGCGTTGCGCCTGGAGGTCGGTACCCTCGCGAATCGGCGCCCGGAAAAATCCGCTGCCCGCTCCTTGTCCATCGACAGCGAGGATTTCGAGCACAACCTCGATCCGCACTACACCTTCGACACCTTCGTCGAAGGCAAGTCCAACCAGCTCGGCAAGGCTTCGGCGATGCAGGTGGCGATGAATCCGGGCCGCGCCTACAACCCGTTGCTACTCTATGGTGGCACCGGCCTTGGCAAGACGCACCTGATGCACGCGGCCGGCAATCTTATCCGTGCCAACAATCCGGCCACGCGCGTGTTGTACCTGCGCTCGGAACAATTCGTCAGCGGCATGGTGCGCGCGCTGCAACAAAAGGGCATGGACGACTTCAAGCGCCGCTTCCGCGACGTGGACGCGCTGCTCATCGACGACATCCAGTTCTTCGCCGGCAAGGACCGCACGCAGGAAGAGTTCTTCCACACCTTCAACGCCCTGTTCGAGGGCAAGCAGCAGATCATCCTGACCTG
>JAICYA010000471.1 GCA_025934455.1 Rudaea sp. | reverse complement strand
ATGATTCTGCGAATTCCCAAAGCGGCGCCCAGGATCGGCGCAAGTCAGATTGTGAAACCTGCCCCAGTTCGCTCTTAGCAAGTGCGGCCGGGGGAACACACCCGACGGATTGCCGATGGGACGTGGCCTGCCCGCATTAGCGATAAATCGCCTCTACTCAAAACCTCCCACTGAGAGCCATGGCCGGTTCTTAACAGTTATCGTTTTAGCAATCATCGAGCCCATCCACAGCAGCCGAGGCAGCGTGGAATAAGAGAGTTGATATAGCCTTGATGACATGCTGGGCAACGGATGCCCGTAACTACAACGGAGTTGAGCTCATATGCGCAAGATCATTTCGATATCATCCGTTTCCCTCCTTTTACTCGCGCCCTTCGCTTCGCCGCAGGCCCCCAAAATGCCGGTCAGCCCGCGGGGACCGAGTGTCGCCGCCGGCAGCCAGGGCGTGGTTGTTTCCGGTAAGCCTGCCGCCACTGCGGCCGGCATCAAGATTCTGGAACAGGGCGGAAACGCCGCCGATGCAGGCGCCGCCACTCTGCTGGCACTGTCCGTAACCTATGTGGGCGCGTTCTGCGTGGGAGGCGAGGTCCCCATTCTGGTTTACAGCGCCGACCAGAAAAACGTGAAGCTGCTGGAGGGACAGGGGGAGGCCCCTCGAGATTCCAAAGCCATCGCCTGGTACATGAAACACGGAATTCCTGACGGTGACGTCAAGGCAGCCGCCGTGCCTGGCACCATCGATGCGATCGTCACCCTGCTGAAGCTTTACGGCACCAAAAGCTTCGAGGAGGTCGTGCAGCCGACGCTGGCCATTCTGGACGCCGGCGGCCCCACCTGGTATGTCGATACCGGCAGCGGCCATAGGATCGAAACCGGCGTGAACTGGCAGGCGGATATGGCGGTGACCTTTCGCAAATTAGTGGACTCCGAGAAGGCCGCGAAAGGCACGCGGCAGCAGAAACTGCAAGCCGTCTCGGACCGCTTCCATCGCGGCGACATCGCCGACGCCCTGGAAGCCTGGTATATCGAAAAGGGCGGTTTCCTGCGCAAGGCGGATTTGGCCGCGCACAAAACTCCCGTAGTGGATCCGCTCAAAACCACGTACCGTGGCTACACGATATATAAGGCAGGTCCGTTGACGCAGGGCCCTTATCTCTCACAAACGTTACGCCTGCTGGAAGGCTTCGACTTGAAGAAGATGGGCTTCAATTCGGCGGATTACATCCACACGGTGATTGAAGCGGAGAAACTGGCGCTGGCGGATCGCGACGAGTATTACGGCGATCCGAATTTTGTGAAGGTGCCGATGCAGCAGTTGCTTTCCGACCAGTACACCGAAATGCGGCGCAAGCTGATCGATCCGAAAAAGGCATCTCTGGAGCTCCGGCCAGGCGACCCCTACCATATGAGACCGACCAAGCCGCCCACCATCACCGGACCCTGGCATGGCGGAACCACTGTCATGTGTGTGACGGATAAGTTTGGCAATGTCATCGCGGCCACTCCCAGCGGTCTGTCAAGCACAGCGGGCGTGGCCGGACGCACGGGCATTATTCACGGAAGCCGGCTCAGCAGCTTGAACACGTTTGCGGGAACTCCGAACGTTATCCAGCCTGGCAAGCGGCCGCGAATTACGCTGAGCCCCACGCTGCT
>JAICYA010000360.1 GCA_025934455.1 Rudaea sp. | reverse complement strand
TCGGATCGTCGCCGTGCACTTTAAGTTCGTGCAGCTGGAAGTCGAAGTCATTGCGGCGCACGGTTTCCGACATCGGCAGGTCGAGGTTGGGATACATCAGCCACGCCAACGACGAACCCATCCAGGTGATCTTGTCGTGCGGCACGGACTGGTCGAAATCCAGGTGCCGCTGTTCCTTCTCCAGGAATGGGATGTACATCTTGCCGGCGATCCGCGGCCACTGCGGATCGGCCGGTTCGCCCACGGTCTTCGCCGCTTCGACGGCAATGTTGAGCGCCTTGCGTGCGGCGGCATTGGTGAAGGAGTCGTTCGGCACGTCGTCGTAGGCTTCGTCCGGCGAGGTGACGTGCATGATTTCGTAGCGATCCGTCGCCTTGTCGTAGGTGACGCGGCTGGCCCAGAACTGCGCGATCTCGCGGATCACCGGCCAGCCGTATTGCTTCAACCAATCCTTGTCGCCGCTGGCCAGGTAGTACTGCCATTGCGCAATCGCGATATCCGCATTGACGTGGATTTCGCGATAGACGCCGTAGGCGAAATGCGGCGTGTTGTCCACGCCCGTCTGCGGATCGGCTTCCCACGGATACATCGTGCCTTTCGCGCCGTATTGGATCGCGCGCTCGCGCGCGGGCTGCATGGTGCGATGGCGGAACATCACGATCGGCTTGGCGCGTTCCGGATGCAACAGCAGCAGCGCAGGGAATACCCAGGAGTCGCTGTCCCAGAACGCGTGCCCGGCGTAGTTCGGGGTCAGCGCGCAGGCGCCCATCGGCCACGCGGTGCCGACGGTGGTGTTGGAGAGCAGGTAATACAGGTCGGAGTGCACCGCTTTTTGCACCGCAGGATCGCCGTCCACGACGATGTCCGACTTCCACAATCCATGCCACGCGGCTTGATGCCGGGCGAGCAAGGTATCGAAACCGGTGGTGCGTGCTTGCTCGGCCAGTGCCACATCGGCCTTCGCGTCGCCACCCCAATCCTGGCGTGAGGCGGCAAGGTATTTGGTGAAGGTGTACGTGGTGCTCTGTTTCATCCTGGCGGTGACGTGCAGCGACAAGAGATCGTCAGTCTTGTCGAGCTTCACGTGCTGGATATCCAGCGACTTCGGCAGTTCGATCGCTGCCGCTTCGGCCATGCTCAAGCCTTGCTTGGCGCGACCGTTGAGCCACAGCGTCAGCGACTTGGTATCGCCGTCGCTGTTGAGCACTTCCGTATAACCCGGATACCACACCGCCGCACGATCGGGCGTCGACACCGGCTTGTTGTCGAGATTCTGGCCGCTGGCGATCACTGCCGCGATCATCTGGTCACCCGTCATGCTGCGAATCGGGAAGCGCGGTTGATGCTCGGTCCACAGGCGAATCGGAAAGGTGAGTTCCACGCTGCCATCGAAATGCGGCGTGATGGTGAACTGCGTGGCGGCAAGATGGTTATCGGCCTGGCTGACGAAGGTGGTGACCTTCACATCGGTCGACTTGTTGGCGTAATCGAAGCGGTAGCGCGTGGTGAGCGTGCCGTCGTACATGTCGAGCGTCTGCCCGTAGTCCGCAAAGATTTTTTTATCCAGGCGCGTGGAATTGATCCAGCCGCCGCCCGGGTTGTAGTCGATCTCGCTCCAGCCGGGAATGGCGGCAGGGCGCGAGATATCGCTTTTGTCGTAATCCATGAAGGCGACCATGTACGCGCGCGCGGGCTCGGTGCCGCGCGGCGTGGTCATGGTGGAGAAGTAGCCGTTGGCCAGGTAGCTGGGGAAATAGCTGCCGAAATTGTCGGCGGTGCCGGTGAGCACAAAGCTCGGGTCCGTCGCCGCATGGCAGGTGGACGTGGCAGCAAGCGCGGCGAAAAGCAGGCCGGACAGGCCGAGGTGACGAGGGCTCATGAAAACTCCAGCGATAGTGCGTGAGGCGCTCCGCTCCGGAAAGCGCTACTTGGAGGCCAGCGTGATGGTGGCCGCGGCAGTGCCGTTGCGATCTGTTTCGCGCTTGAAAAAGAACAGCGTGACCAGGATCAGCAGCATCGGCAGCAGCGAAAAGTAGAACGCATGGATACCGTCGAAACGTGAAAACACGATGGCGGTGATGCGCGAGCCCAGCGTGCCGCCGAGGGCGGAGACGATGACGATCAAGCCGGTCATCGCCGCGTGCGCCGGCTTGGGCAGCGACCTGAGCGCCCCCGAGTTGATCACCGGGTAGATCGGCGCCATCAGCACGCCGATCAGCGGAATCAGGTACGCCGCTGCCGGCGCATTCAACCAGCCAACGTCGGCACGCGCGACCACGCCGTGCGCCAATGGCAAGGTCAACGTCACCAGCAGGCCCATGCCGACCACACAGATGTTCAGCAGCGCGTACCACGGCATGCGGCGCAGTACCTGGCCGGCGGCGAGGCGGCCCACGGCCGAAGCTCCCGCCAGTATGGGAGCCATCTGGATGCTCATAGCGTTGGGCAGCTTGAGGATCTCGTTGTTGAAGGTCGGCAGCCAGGTGCTGAAGCTCTGCTCGATCAGTACATAGAGAAATGCCGACGCGAGGAATACGTACACCAGCGGCCGCAGGAACAGATGCAGCATCTCCAACAGCGAGCCGTGCATCGATTTGG
>JAICYA010000427.1 GCA_025934455.1 Rudaea sp. | reverse complement strand
GAAATGCCAGGGCGACACCCATCCCGCGGCGGATTGCCCGCCGAAGGTGGAGTTATAGGTCGCCTTGAAGCCGTAACGATTGTGATCGTGCAACTGCAAGTGATGCACGCAATGATGGATCGCCGGCAGCACGATCTCCGCAGCGAACGGCAATGAGGCGACCACCGCCCAAGGCGCCAGTGTGCCGTCGTCCAGCCCGTACGGAGCCCCGCGACCTTCGTAATCGTAGAACTGGCGCTCCACGCCATCGACGCGCAGCCGCGCCGGGCCGGGGCCATCGCTCGCGGTAATACCCCATTCATCGCGACCGTAGCCGTTGAACCGCAGTGGATTGTCGATCGCGTAAAGCCGCTGGATCTGGGTGGCGCGGCGACTGTTCTCGAAATAATCGATGCCCGCAGCGCGCATGCAAGCATCCTGGATACCGCGAAAGTCGATCCAGACATGCGACAACTGATGCGTGAACAACGGTGCGGAATACAGGTAATCGATGCCGTAGCAGCGCTTCCATTCGTAGGTGGATGCCCATGCAGCATAGGCGGATGGCGGCAACGGATGGGTCGGCGAACCGAGCGCCAGAACGTAAAGCAGCAAACCCTCGTCGTAACCCTGCCAACGGTGCGGAATGAAGCCGCTTTCCGGATGCCAGCCGTGGCCGATCGTGCCATCTTGAGCTTGCGCCCATTTCCAGTCCGCGCGGCGATACAGCGTCTCGACGAGATTGCGGATTTCGCGCTGCTGCGCGCTGTCGCCGGAGAAATATTGTGCGGCGCTGAGCATGCCAGCCAGCAGGAAGGCGCTATCCACTGTCGAAAGTTCACAACGCCATGCGCGCCGGCCGCTTTGCATATCCAGAAAGTGATAATAGAAACCGCGATAACCGGTGGCGTCGGGTTCCGGGCCGTGTGGCGCGTCCCGGAAAAAGCGCAGCGTTGCCAGCGTGAGATCGAGCGCCGCGCGATGGGTCATGAAGCCGCGTTCGACCGCGACCGGATAGGCCGCCAGCGCCATTCCCGTTGCAGCGATGCTGGCCGGCCACGACGGCGCGGTCTTGTCCGCCACCAAACCGTTGGCGGGATTCGTCTCGCCTTGAAAATAGGCGAATGCCCGCCGCTGCAGATGTTGCAGGAACTGCTCGGTAGTGGGCTGCTGCGGAATCATCGTATCGGCAATATTTCCATAATTGAACGCAGCGAGTCGTGACCCGCTGCGCGCGCCATCCAATACTCCTCCGTCAGCGATCGCCTGGCGCCGATATCGGGTTGTTCTCGTGTGTTCGATACACAGCAAGTTTGCCGCGCAGGAACATTGCGACAGGAGTAATGCGGCCGTCCGCGAACTTGATCCGGTACGGCTCGCCGGAAATCGACGAGCCGGTCGCGCAATCGGCAATGAAGTCTTCGGCGGTGACGATACGATCGCCGGCGTAGCGGAGCTTGAGTCGCAGGTGATCGACTGCACGCCGCGCGTCATACTCATTGCCGTTGCGTATGAAGCGCGCATCGTGCAGATCGGCGATGGTGGCGATCAAATAGTCGATCTTGTCTTGTTCGACTGCCGAGCGGCCGAACGCCGGCGCCATCGCGAGCACGGCAACAAGAAACATGCATGACAGCGTGGATACGCGGGTGCTGCGCATCACAGCAAGCCCTCGATCGGCAGCAGGCCGAGCAACGAAACTTCCAGGCGGCGCATGCGCGTAGCCTTCGGATCGCTATACGCGTGCCGGGCCACGCCTTTTTCGCTCCACAGCCAAGTCATGCGCATACGTTCGGGGTTGTCCGGCGAGGCTTGCAATACGACGTGGTAAGCGTTGCCCGGCTCGATCGCGGTGTCGAAGAATTTTTCTACTGCCTGTGCGAGCGGGGCCGAATTGATGATCACGCCCATCTCGGTGTTAAGCAGTTTGGAGCGCTGATCCATGTTCATCGAACCGATGAAAACGTGCGCACCATCCACCACCATTGCCTTGGCGTG
>JAICYA010000140.1 GCA_025934455.1 Rudaea sp. | reverse complement strand
GTTGTAGCGCTGGCGCAGCGTGAGCAGCGAGCGGTCGGCGTCGGCGGTTAGGTGATTCGATTCGTAAACAGCCAGTTCGCGCGGCAGATGCGTATCGCCGATTTCGCGCAGCGCTGCATAAAAACTTTGCGCGCGATTCGCGGCTTCCGCTTGCTTGTCGATGCTGCTATTGATTGCACGACCCTGCTCCGCAATCTCCGCGAGATAGCGCACGCGCGCACCGGGAATCAGCACGGTCGCGCGCGGCTCCTTCAGCGTGGTGTCGACCTGCGGCGTCCACTTCGCGGCATCCAGATGCAACTTGTCGCGGAGCAGCCGGCACAGGTTGGCGAACATCCAGGTCACGCCCGGATCGTTGAACTGGCTGGCGATGGTCGGATACACCGGCACCTGCTCGTCCGGCAGCTTGAACGCGACGCGGTTGCGCCGCCACTGCTTGCGAACATCCCTCAATGCATCTTCGGCACCGCGGCGGTCGAACTTGTTCAGAACCACGAGATCGGCGAAGTCGAGCATGTCGATCTTCTCGAGCTGCGACGCTGCACCGTAGTCGCTGGTCATCACGTACATCGGGAAATCGACCAGGTCGACGATCTCGGAATCCGACTGGCCGATGCCGGCGGTTTCGACGATGACGAGGTCGTAGCCCTGCCCTTTCAAAAAGCCGATGCAGTCCTTGAGCATCACGCTGGTCGCCGCGTGCTGGCGGCGCGTCGCCATCGAGCGCATGAACACGCGATGCGAACGCAGCGAGTTCATGCGGATGCGGTCGCCGAGCAGCGCGCCGCCGGAACGCCGCCGCGTGGGATCGACCGCGAGCACGGCGACGCGCATGTGCGGGAAAGCGTGCAGGAAGCGCAGCACGAGTTCGTCGACGACGCTGGACTTGCCCGCGCCGCCGGTGCCGGTGATGCCCATGACCGGCGTCCTGGCGCCGGCGAGTTGCCATTCCTTGCGCAGGCGTGCGAGTTCGGCCTCGTCGAACGCGCCTTCCTCGATGGCCGTGAGCATTTCGCCGACCGAGATTTCATCGTCCAGCGACACCTTGGCCGGACGCTGCACGGCCACGCGATGCTCGTTCGTACGGCGCACCACGTCCTCGATCATGGCGACCAGGCCCATGTGCATGCCGTCGTTGGGATGGTAGATGCGCTCGACGCCGTAGGCTTGCAACTGCGCGATCTCCTCGGGCGTGATCGTGCCGCCGCCGCCGCCAAACACTTTGATATGGGCCGCTCCCCGGTCGCGGAGCATGTCCACCATGTACTTGAAGTATTCGACGTGGCCGCCCTGGTACGAGGACAGCGCGATGCCGTCGGCGTCTTCCTGCAGCGCGGCGCGGACGACATCTTCGACGCTGCGGTTGTGGCCGAGGTGCACGACTTCCACGCCCTGCGCCTGGATCAGGCGGCGCATGATGTTAATCGCGGCGTCGTGGCCGTCGAACAGGCTGGCGGCGGTGACGAAACGCAGCGGCGTCGATTCGGCCGACGGCGCGCTGGCGGCAAGGTGGCGTGCGTGGGTGCTCATGGCGCGTCCTGAATACGGCAATGCGGCTATTCTAACGCGCGCCTCGGGGCATCCGGCTAGGGCGGCAGCTGTTCGGCGGCGGGTGCGCCCTTGGTCCAGATGCGCGTGTTCAAGTCCATTTCGTTGACGATGCCGCACAGGAATTCGAGGTTCGCCCAGATGCCGAAAAACAGCCCCGGTTTCTGCAGCGTTTGCCAGAGCACCGGTTCGAGCTTGGTCGACCGGTTGAACAGCGCGATGAACATGCTCGTGCCGCTGAATGCGATCGCGATCGGCGCCCGGCTCTGCTGCGCGAAATGCAGGATGCGACGCATCAGCGCCGGTGAAAGGATATAGCGCGCCTCGATCTGGCTCGAGCTGTGCGTGGCGAACATGCCCTCGAATTCGGGGTCTTCCAGCGTCACCACTTCGCCGGGCGGGGTTTCCGGCCCGGCCGAAAAAAACGCATGCCGCGAGGTCACGTAGGTCTCGCCGGAAAAATTCTTGTTGAAGTCGGCGACGAAGAACACGCCCTTGAAAATCTGTGTGCGGGTCTTGCCGTTCGCTATGGAGGCGTCGAGGTCGGAAAATTCGAAGGGCGTGACGCCGATCTTGCCGGAAACCCGGTCGGTGCCGCGGCAATGGCGACTTTCGCCATTGAGATAGCGCGGGAACAGGCCGCAGTCGGTCAACGCGACTTCGCCGACGGCATCGTCGCGGTCGTACTCGAACGACTCGTTGTAGCGCCGGATGATGGCCGTGACGAGTTCCAGTTGATAGGCGTCGCGATATTTTCGCTTTACCGGGTCCCAGGCCACGAGGCCGATGCCGACGGGAATGATGTACGAGTAGTAGACGAAGCTACCGTCCCAACCCACCAGGCGCCCCGCGATCATGATCCACACGGCGGTTCCGATCACGGTCAGGATTCCGATCACCCACGCTTTCGTCACCGTCTGCTCGCGCAACCGTTCAACGCGGGCGATCTCCGGGCGCAACACGCGGTTGTAGAACGCGTAGAAGTCGGTCGGCTCGTCCATCGTCGCTACGCGCTCGCCTGCGGCGCCATGCCGACGCCCGGGTTCTGGCGGTTGTCCGGTGCGGCTTCGAAATACGCGTGCGGCTGCATGCCGGCCATGTTGGCGATGATGCTGAGCGGGAACACGCCGATCGCGTTGTTGTAAGCGTTCACGGCGGCGTTGAACGCGCGCCGCGCCGCGCTGATGCGCTCCTCGACTTCGTTGAGCGCGCGCTGCAGCTGCTGGAAGTTTTCCGATGCGCGCAATTGCGGATAGTTCTCGGCCGTGGCCATGATCCCAGCCATGGCCTGGCTGATCCGGTTATCCAGGTGCACGCGCTCGCTGGTGCCGAGATCGCCGCGCATGGCCTGCGCGCGCAACTCGGTGATCGCCTGAAACGTCTGTGCCTCGTGCTGCGCATAGCCCTTGACCACGGCGACAAGATTCGGAATCAGGTCGTAGCGCATCTGCAGCATGGTATCGACGCCGGCAAACGCGTTCGCGACGGCGTTGCGCCGGCGCACCAGTGTGTTCCACATCAGGATCGGGGCAGCCACGAGCGCGGCGACCACGATAATCGCGATGAACATGCAAGACTCCCTATCCCCTGAGCAACGATATGGCGCAGGAAGATAGCACCGAACTTGGACAGCCGGCGACGGGTTGGTACAGTGGCACTGACTGCTGCACCGGATTGTCCCCAGGAGGTGGAAGTGGACCTGCAACGCTTCCGTGATTCGTTGACGCCGGCGCAACGCACCGCGATCGACGTGGATGTCCAGTGGCGCCGCTACCGCGCCAGCGGCGGATTCGAGGACGAGGCGGCATTCGAGACCTGGCTGGCCGGGCAGTTCCCGGGCGTGTTCGGGGCACCGCGCGACGAACCCGTGGAAGTCAGCCGCATCCTGCCCGCGCGCTTCGCCCACGCGGATGCACGCACGCTGGACATCGCCGAGGCACCGACCGTGCGCGCCGCGAGCGGCAACGCGCCGGAGCCGAAACCGGCGCCATCCGATTCCAGCGCGCAGGCGTTCCACTACACCATGATCGGCACCGCCGGCGCGGGTGGCATGGGCACCGTGCACATCGCCCGCGACAGCGAACTGCTGCGTCGGGTCGCGCTCAAGCAACTCAACGCGAATGCCGATGCCAACGACTCCGCACGCACGCGTTTCCTGCGCGAGGCGCAGATCACCGCGCAGCTGGATCATCCGAACATCGTGCCGGTGTACGCGCTGGAAGTCGCGCCCGGTGGCACACCCGCCTACACGATGAAGTTCGTCGAAGGCAGGACGTTCCACGCCTTGCTCAACGAGGCGCGCGATTTCTTCGCCAGCGGCACCTGGCCGGACGAAACCCGCTCGCTGGCTTCGCGCCTGGAGCATTTCCTGAAAGTCTGCGACGCCATCGCCTATGCCCACGACAAGGGCGCGATCCACCGCGACCTGAAGCCTGCCAACCTCATGCTCGGTCGACACAACGAGGTCTACGTGATGGACTGGGGCCTGTGCCGCATCCTGCGCCAGCCCGACGACACGCCGCCGGACAAATCCGTGGTGATGTCCACGCCGGACGTTTCCGGCAGCGCTTCGGAAACGCAGATCGGCGACGTCGTCGGCACGCCCAAGTACATGTCGCCGGAACAGGCGCAGGGACGCAACCACGAGCTGGACGCACGCAGCGACCAGTGCGCGCTCGGCCTGATCCTGTACGAGATGGTCACGCTCAATCCGCCCTACGAGGGCCGCACTGCCTACGAGGTGCTCGCGAACGCCGCATCGGGCAAGCGCCGCCCGATCGCGCATGCCTACCTGCGCCGGCGCATCCCGCGCGAGCTGCGCGCGATCATCGAACGCGCGACCGCCTACAAGCCGGAAAACCGCTACGCCGACGTCGCCGCGCTGGCAGCCGACATCCGCCGCTATCTGCGCGGCGAGGCGGTGCTTGCCGAGCCGGACCGCCTCTGGCAGCGCGCGCAGCGCTGGGTCGCGCGCCATCGCCAGGCCGCGCTGTCCGGAACGCTCGCGCTCATCGCGCTGGCGGCCATCGCCATCGGCGGCCTGCTCTGGCAGAACCAGCGCCTGTTCACGGCCGAACGCCTGCGCGAGCAACGCCTGCTCGCACTCGGCGCGGAAGTGTCGGATATCGGCGACCAGGTGCAGTTGCGCTTCCTGCAAACCGAAGGCGCGATCAAGAATCTCGCCGACTCGGTCGCGCAAATCCTCATGCACGGGCAGGAATCGACGCAGCGCTTTTACCTGCTGGACGATTTCCGCGATCCGGCGCGCGCTCCGCCGGACCTCACGCCGAGCACGTCGCGCCCCGGCAGGATCAGTCTCGGCTGGCCGGTGTGGATCGCGCCGAACGGACCGCAGCGCGAAACCGGATTGGCCGAAATCCGCCGGCTCGCGGCACTGCAGGATTTCATGCGCAACATCTACGCACGTTCGGCGCGCATGGTCGAAGGCAGTGGGCGCGACTTGTATGCAGGCGACACGCCACCCCTGCGCAACGATGCGAGTCCGCTCGGTGCGATCCTGATCGCGCTGGACGACGGCGTCGTCGCACGCTTCCCCGGCTGGGACGACGAACCGCCCGATTTCGATCCGCGCGCCCGGCCCTGGTATGCAATCGCGCGCGACCAGCACGGACCGCAATGGGGCGATCCGTATCTGAGCATCGAAAAGGGTCCGGTGGAATTGCCGCTGAGCATTCCGCTCTACGGCGAGCGGCAGCGCTTTCTCGGCGTGGTATCCGCCGCCTTCATGCCCGACTTGATGATCCAATCCCTGTTCGACGCGCGCGAGGAAAAGGCGATCCGCGCGCTGTACCTGCTCGATGCGAACGGCCACATCCTTGCCGCCGCCGGTGCGACGATCCCGTTGCAGCAGCCGGCACAGGACCAGCCGGTGCGCCAGCTCTTCCCGTCGCCGGAAGCGTTGCGACAGATCGAGAAGGAACACACGGGCGTGCTGGAGACGCGCCTGCACGGCGAACCGGTGGTGATCGCCTTCGACGACGTCGCGCCGTTTGGCTGGAGCCTGGCCGCGGTAGCCGATCCGCGCGAATTGTTCAAGGCCGCGCACGCCGCCAGGTGAGGCCGCAGCGGACGCTTCCTGATAAACTAGGCGGCTGTCATTGCGGAGAGTCCCATGATTTTCGACACCATCGCCACCAGCGGCCACGAACAGGTCGTGTTCTGCCAGAGCAAGGACGCCGGCCTCAAGGCCATCATCGCCATCCACAACACGGTGCTCGGCCCGGCCCTCGGCGGCCTGCGCATGTGGCCGTACAAGAGCGAGCAGGAAGCG
>JAICYA010000166.1 GCA_025934455.1 Rudaea sp. | reverse complement strand
ATATTGCCGGGGTGCGCGTCGGCGTGGAAAAAGTTGTCGCGAAACACCTGCTCGTAAAACAGCCTGATGCCCTTCTCGGCCAGCGCACGGCGGTCTATGCCGGCCGCATCGATGGCCGCGATGTCGTCGGCCGGAATGCCGTGGACGCGCTCCATCGTCAGCACTTTTTCGCAGGTGTGCGTCCAGTAGATCTGCGGGACATACAAATCATCCGAGTGCTCGAAATTGCGCCGCAGCAGGCTGGCATTGGCGCCTTCGGTCTGCAGGTTCAGTTCGTTGTGCAGGGTCTTGGCGACCTCGTTGAAGAGGTCGCGCGGACGCAGCTTGTCGGCCTGTGGGTGCCCGCGCTCAACCAGTCCCGCCAATGCATCCAGCAGTTCCAGGTTGTGGCGTATATTGGTGCTGACATTCGGCCGCAGCACCTTGACCACGACCTCGCGCCCGTCGGGCATGCGCGCCGGATGCACCTGCGCGATCGACGCCGACGCCAGCGGGGTTTCATCGAAACTCGCGTACAGCTCGGCGATCGGCTTGCCCAGCGACGCCTCGACGATCGCGCGCGCCTCGGCGCCCGGAAACGGCGGCACCTGATCCTGCAGGGTGGCCAGCTCGTCGGCCACGTCGGCGGGGATCAGGTCGCGCCGGGTCGACAGCACCTGCCCGGCCTTGACCCAGATCGGCCCCAGCTCGGTCAACGCGAGGCGCAGGCGCGCGCCGCGCGGCAGCGCGGCGATCTTCCTGCGCGGCCGCGGCAACAACGCATGCAGCCAGCGCAGCGGCCGCATCGCGTGCGTCTCGTCGATCACGTCATCGATGCGATAACGCACCAGCACCGCGGCAACGTGGAACACGCGCGGCACCAAGCGCAGCGGTGTCATGGCTTCGCGTCTCCGAGGCGCGCGACGCGCGCGGCCAGCCGCTCGGCGCGCTCGCGGAGGGCGTCGACGTCATCCAGAAACGTGTTCATTTCGGCCTGCGGCACGGTCACGCGCACCTCGTCGCGCAACCAGTCGATCGTGTCGTCCCGGAAATGGCGCGCGCTTTGCCCCGTCCACCTGGCCGCGTCGTGCAGCGCGCGCGCAATCGCGGTGCCGGCAACCTCGCCAAACACCGCCGCGAACGCCGCCTCGAAATCCGGCTTGTAATCGCGCGCCAGTTGCTGCACGCGGTGCGCGAGTTCGGCGTCGCCGGCGATTTCGACCTTGCCGGCCGGACGTGCGGCGCCGTCGCCGCGGCCCAGCACCATCGCCAGCAACGCGCCGGGGGTGGCGTTGACCTCGAAATCATTCGTGCTGCCGTCGTCGCGGGTGCCGGGTGGGGGTTCGATCTGCAGGGTGCCGTGGCGCGCCGCAATCGAGAACGCGACCTCGGGGCCGGCAAGGTGCACGCCGATGCGCCGGCCTTCGAGTTTGCCGACCGCCGCCTGCGCGTCGGGGTCGAGCGCCAGCAAGCGATTGAGGCCGAGGGTCAGGGCCAGGCCACCGAGTTTGCGCAGCGGATGGGGAATCCAGGCATTGGGGGCGGAGTCAGACATGCCGTTATTGTACGGGCCTTCCGTCACGGCGTTGTGCAGCGCACCGCGCGCAGCGCGGCCGCCATCCTGTCTACGTCGCTCGGGCTGTGCATCCTGCGGCGCGTGCGCTGCCACGCAGAGGCGGCCGCATTCAAACGGCGCCCGGAAATCCCAGCTGCCGCCACGCTTCGTACACCGCGACCGCGACCGAATTCGACAGGTTGAGGCTGCGGTTGTCCGGCTGCATCGGCAAGCGCAGGCGGTGGTCGGCCGGCAACGATTGCAGCACCGCCGCCGGCAAGCCGCTGGTTTCGCGCCCGAACAGCAGCGCATCAGCATCGGCGAAGCGCGCATCGGTATAGCGCCGGGTGGAAGCGTCGGTGAACGCGAACACGCGCGGCTGGTGCAACAGCGCAAGGCACGCAGACAGATCGTCATGCACCTGCAGCGTTACGAACTCGTGGTAGTCGAGCCCGGCGCGGCGCAGCTTGGCATTGTCCAGCGTGAAACCAAGCGGACGGATCAAGTGCAGCGAAGCGCCGGCGTTCGCGCACAGGCGGATCACGTTGCCGGTGTTGGGCGGGATCTCGGGCTGATACAGAATGACATGGAGCATTCGCGCATTATCGCGGCGCTCCGCCCTACCACGGCAATTCGGCGCCGTCGTAGGCGAAAAACTTGCCACCCTCGGCGACCGTCGCGCGCTCGATCAAGCCCAGCAACGCGTGCGCGGAAGCCGCCGGTGCGAGGGTCGCGTCCTTGCCGCCCATCGCGCTCTTGACCCAACCCGGGTGTGCCGCCAGCACCACGATGCCGCGCGGCGACAGTTCCGCCGCCAGCCGTTTCACCGCCATGTTGAGCGCGGCCTTGCTCATCGCGTAGCTGATGGTGCGGAAACTTGAAGCCTGCGCGATCGAGCCGAGCTGCGAGGTGACGCACAACACGCGCGGCCGGTTGCCGAGCGCGAGCAGCGGGCACAGTGCCTGCGTGACCAGCAGTGGCGCGGTCGCGTTGACGGCGAAACTCGTGGCCAGCGATTCGGCCCTGACGTTGCCGAAGCGCTCGCCCGACACCAGCACGCCGGCATTGTTGACCAGCAGGTCGATGCGTTGCAGGCGGGTCGCCGCGACCGTCGTCAGCGCGGCGATGGCGTTGGCATCGGCGACGTCCAGCGGATGGATGGACAGTCGCTCACCATGCGCGGCGGCCAGCGCTGCCAACACCTCGGCGTGGGCGGGGTCGCGGCAGCAGGCCAGCACGCGCGCGCCGCGTTCCAGCAGCTCGGCCGTGAAGGCCAAGCCGAGCCCGCGATTGGCGCCGGTGACGAGGCAGCGTTGCACAGGGTTTCCTCTGGCCGCCCACAGTGTAAACCCGCGCGCGGGGCGGCTTGCACCTCGGCGCGAATTCATCCCGGCGCGACCCTACAATGGGCGCATGAACGAGACTTCCGATTCCGGCGCCACCACCCACTTCGGCTACCGCGACGTGCCGGTGGCCGAGAAGCAGAAACTGGTCGGACAGGTGTTCTCGTCGGTGGCCGGCCGCTACGACGTGATGAACGACCTGATGTCGTTTGGCATCCACCGCTGGTGGAAGCGCCACTTCGTTGCCACTTCCGGCATCCGCCGCGGCGATCACGCGCTCGACCTCGCGGGCGGCACCGGCGACATCGCGGCGCTGCTGCTGCCGCGCGTGGGTTCGACCGGTGCCGTGACACTTGCCGACATCAACGCCGACATGCTGCGGGTCGGCCGCGACCGCTTGCTCGATCGCGGACTGCTCAAGGGTCTCGACTGGACACAGGCCAACGCCGAGGCGTTGCCGTTTCCAGACAATACTTTCGACGCGGTGACCATCGCCTTCGGCCTGCGCAACGTCACCGACAAGAACACGGCGCTGCGCGAAATGCAGCGCGTGCTGAAGCCGGGCGGGCGGGTGCTGATCCTTGAATTTTCCAAGGTCAACCAGGCGTGGTTGGCACCGCTGTATGACTTCCACTCGTTCAAGGTGCTGCCGCGGATCGGCAAGCTGATCGCGCACGATGAAGCGAGCTACCGTTATCTCGCGGAATCGATCAGGAAGCACCCCGATCAGGCGACGCTGAAGGCCATGCTGGAAGCGGCCGGCTTCAAAAATGTCGAGGTGCGGAACCTTTCGGCCGGGATCGTCGCGATCCATCGCGGCTACAAGGTTTGACCGACGTTCCCTCTCCCCTCGGGAGGGCGCCCCGAAGCGCGGGTGAGGGGACGCACTTGCGCGAGCCCGAACCCTAGCCCGCCGCGAGAGGGGTCGTTCGGTCTCACGCGCTCAAAACCAGAGAAGCTCATGCGTACGCTCTATCCCGCCGTCGAACCGTATCGCACCGAGCGTTTTCCGGTCAGTGATCGGCACACGCTGCACCTGGAAGAGTGCGGCAACCCGGATGGCATTCCGGCCGTGTTCCTGCACGGCGGGCCGGGCGCGGGGTTATCGACCTACCATCGCCGCTTCTTCGATCCCGCGCGCTACCGGGTTGTGTTGTTCGACCAGCGCGGCGCGGGCCAATCGACCCCATTCGCAGATCTCACCGACAACACCACCTGGGATCTCGTCGCCGACATCGAGCGCATCCGCACGCACCTCGGCATCGAGCGCTGGCTGGTGTTTGGCGGTTCGTGGGGCTCGACCCTCGCGCTCGCCTATGCCGAGGCGCACTCGGCGCGCGTGACCGGCTTGATCCTGCGCGGCATCTTCCTCGCGCGGCCCGAAGAAATCCGCTGGTTTTACGAGGCCGGCGGCGCGTCGATGCTGCTGCCCGAGTCGTGGCAACGCTACGCCGATTTGATTCCGCCGGCGGAACGCGGGCACATGCTGGACGCGTACTGGCAACGCCTGACCTCCGACGACGAAGCCACGCGCACCGCGGCCGCCCGCGCCTGGGGCGCGTGGGAAGGCAGTTCGCTCACGCTGGATGAAAGTCCCGCCACCGTCGATGAATTCTCCGCGCCCGCCGTCGCGGTCAGCCTGGCCCGGATCGAAGCGCATTATTTCCGTCAACACGCCTTCCTTGAACCTGACCAACTGCTGCGCGACGTTGGAAGAATCCGCCACAGCCCGGGCGTCATCGTGCAGGGCCGTTACGACCTCATCTGCCCGCTGAAAAGCGCTTTCGATCTGCACACCGCGTGGCCGGAAGCCGACTACCACATCGTGCTGTCGGGCCACGCCGCGTCCGAGCCCGCCATCGTCGACAAGTTAGTCACAGCGACCGACACGTTTGCGGAGCGGTTGCGGCCGGAAGGCTGACGGCCGGTTCGCCACATCGACACCAGCTGTCCAGCATCGCCTGCTAGGGGCCGAAGCATGTTGCATCCACCAGTTGAATCCGCCGCCCATTCCGGACATCTGAACAATACCTGCGAGCGACCGCTCTCGAGGTGCCGCGCCGTGAAATCAGCGTCGGCGTCGCCGGTACTGGCGGGACGCTTCGGCCAACATGTCGGCCATATCGTCCCGGATCGCTTTCGGGGCCAACACCTCGACAGCCGGGCCGAAGCTGAGTAGCCACCAACGCAGCGGCAGGGTATTTTGGACGGTGGCGGTCAGGCGCAGGTCATCGCTGGCTCTTATGGGCGTCACCGTCTGATCGGTCGACAACGGGCGCTCTGTGAAGTACGGGGCGATGCCGCAATCCAGACGTAGCCGCAGGCGCATGGCCGGTCCAACCGGCCATTCAAACCCCTGTTGCCCCTTGATGTATTGCTGCAAGTCGAATCCCGCAGGCTCCTGCACTGGCCTTTCCGATGGCCGGGGGTTCCTCATTCGGTGCAGCGCAAAGATCGGCACAAACTTGAGGTCTT
>JAICYA010000458.1 GCA_025934455.1 Rudaea sp. | reverse complement strand
GGGCCGACGTCGGTGGAGAGCAATGCCGGATCGCCGACCTTCAATTCATCCATCGCGCCGGCGAGCATGGCGATCACCTTGTCGGCGATGTCCTCCTGCACGAACAGCACGCGCGCGGCGGAGCAGCGCTGGCCGGCGGAGTCGAACGCGGAGGCGATGGCATCTTTCACCAGTTGCTCGGGCAGGGCGGACGAATCGGCGATCAGCGCGTTCTGGCCGCCGGTTTCGGCAATCAGACTCGCTATCTGCGCGTTGCGCGCGGCCAGCGTGCGGTTAATCGTCCACGCGGTTTCGGTGGAGCCGGTCATGCACACGCCGGCGACTTCGGGCTTGGTCAGCAGCGTGTTGCCGATCATCGAGCCCTTGCCGGGCACGAATTGCAGCACGGCTTCGGGCACGCCGGCTTCGTGCAGCAGCTTCACCGCCGCGTGGCCGATCAGTACGGTCTGGTCGGCGGGTTTGGCGATCACCGCATTGCCGGTGGCAAGCGCGGCGGCGACCTGGCCGGTGAAAATGGCGAGCGGGAAATTCCACGGACTGATGCACACGAACGTGCCGCGGCCATGCAATGACAGCTGGTTCGATTCGCCGGTCGGGCCGGTGAGCGCATCGGGCTTGCCCATCAGCTTGCGCGCCATCGCCGCGTAATAGCGGCACATGTCCGCGGCTTCGCGCACTTCGGAAACCGCGGCGGCGAGGGTCTTGCCGGCTTCGCGCACGCACAGCGCGATGAATTGTGCGCGCCGCTGTTCGAGCAGATCGGCGGCATTTTCCAGAATGCTCGCGCGCGAAGCGGCGGGCAGCGCGTCCCAGTCCGGCTGCGCGGCATGCGCGTTGAGCAGCGCGCGCTCGATGGTCGCCTGGTCGGCCTGCTGCTTGGTGCCGATCTTCTGGCGCCGGTCGGCGGGATTGGTCACGTCCTGCAAGGCTTCAGCGGATTTCGCACCGGGCACCAGCGGCGCCGCCGCCCAATCCTTCATTGAGACTTGCGCGACCTGATCGGCCAGCGCGCGCAGTTCGTTGTCGTTGCCGAAATTCACGCCCATGGAATTTTTCCGTCGTTGGCTGCTGTCGGCAGCTTCGTAGAGATTGATCGGTTGCGGGATGCGCGGATGCGCCTTGCTCGGGTAGGCGCGCACCACGTCGACCGGATCGG
Source organism: Rudaea sp. (assembly GCA_025934455.1). The sequence continues at coordinate 608 of JAICYA010000458.1, read as the reverse complement.
CGACCAGTTCGCTGATCGGCAGCGATTCGTCGACGATGCGGTTTACGAACGAGGTGTTCGCACCGTTTTCGAGCAGGCGCCGCACGAGGTAAGGCAAGAGATCTTCGTGCGATCCGACCGGTGCGTAGACGCGGCAGGGCACGTTGAGATTCTTTGGCCCCATCACTTCCGCATACAGATCCGTGCCCATGCCGTGCAGGCGCTGGAACTCGAACGGGCGTCCGCGCGCCATGTGGTGGATTGCGGCAATCGTATGCGCGTTGTGCGTGGCGAAGGCGGGATAGAACGCGGCGCCGTGGTCGAACATTTTCTTCGCGCAAGCCAGGTACGACACGTCGGTGTTCGGCTTGCGCGTGTACACCGGATAGCCGGCATGACCGCCTTCCTGCGCGCGCTTGACTTCGGAATCCCAGTACGCGCCCTTGACCAGGCGCACGCAGAAGCGGCGGTCGACTTTCTTCGCAGCTTCAGCGAGCCAGTCGATCACGAACGGCGTGCGCTTGGCATAGGCCTGCACCACGATGCCGAGGCCGTTCCAGCCTTCCAGCGACGGATGCGCGAACACGTCGCCGAGGATGTCGAGCGACAGTTCGAGACGATCGGCTTCT
>JAICYA010000307.1 GCA_025934455.1 Rudaea sp. | reverse complement strand
GAATGCTCAGCATAGCAACGCGCCCATTGCATCGGATACGTGTCGTTCGGATCGAGTTCGCCGAAGCGTGTCCAGTCGCGCAGCGCGACCTCGGGCGTATCGGGTATCTTCATACGCGCCTGTAGCGGCGTGCCGATGAGGGCCATGCCGCCGAACGCCCACAGCGCCAATCCGCCGAAGCGCTCGGGCGCGTCGCGGTCGACCAGGATCACGCGCTGGCCCGCGCGCAGGCATTCCAGCGCAGTCACTATGCCGGCAAGGCCACCGCCGATGACAAGGACATCCGATTGTATTGTCGCCATGCAGCGATTCTGACGTTGCGGGCGGCGCTGTCAATTAGTCAGGCAATTCGACGCCCGATATCCAGCCATTGGCTATCCAGGCCTTGAGCAGGCCGGCGGCGCGCAGCGCGACTTCTTCCTGGGGATGCCAATCGCACAGGGCATCGCACAGGCCTTCGAACGGCAAGCCTGCGGCGACGGCTTCCAGCGCGGCAGCCTCGTCGGCTTCGAGCTGGCGGTAATGGACTTCGAGTACTTGCCGCGAGACGATACATGTTTTCGGAAATTACAGGCGCCGCAAGTACTGGCAGGCCAGCTCATGGTCGCGCGCCTGGCGCAGCTGCCAGACATTCCACGCCGCTGTATGGAGCCGCACATGATGCGGCAAGCGCAGGATCATCTCGCCCCAGCGCTCGAACGGGACGACGGCGATGTCCGCTTCGGCGATGCAGGTCTCGTCCGCCGCATCGAACGACACGCTGATAGCCCAATCGAGCCAGGCCAATTCCGCGAAGGCGGGAGTGTCGCGCCACGGCGCCGCCATGCGCAGGAATTGCGCAAGATCCTTGCCATACCAGCGCACATTGCGCAGGGTCGATGGCGTCGCCGCGACGTACGCATGGAAGATTTCCGCCGCCGTGTCGTCGCCGGCGGCGAAACGCAGGGTGAGGAATTCGTTTTCCAGTGCCTCGACCAGTCGCGCCGAATACGCATGCACGTAGATGCCGACGCGTTCGGCCGCATCGGCGGTCGCGTTGCCGACCACGGCATCGAGGATGGCCGCATCGCCGCCAAGGATGCGGCGCTGGAAATCGTCCTGCAGCCGCGTCAGCGCGTTCACGCCGCTGCACGCAAGATGGGTTCGGCGATGGCGCGGGCGTGGTCGAGTTCGGCGAGCAGGTCCGCCAGCGGCGGAATGTTGTCGTCGCGTTCGATCATGGTCGATACCGGACCGAAGCGGCGCAGCGCGTCGGCGTACAAATCCCACACCGGATCGGATACGGGTTGATCGTGGGTGTCGATGATGAGGTTGTTCTGGAACGTGTGGCCGGCAAGATGGAACTGCTGCACGCGGCGTACCGGAATGCCGGCGAGGTAGGCGCGCGCATCGAAACCGTGATTACGCGAACTCACGTGGATGTTGTTGACGTCGAGCAGGATCAGGCAATCGGCGCGCTCGGCGATGGCGGCAAGGAATTCCCACTCGGGCATCGTCGAGGATCTGAACTCGACATAGCTGGAAACGTTTTCCAGCAGGATGCGGCGACCGAGGAAATCCTGCACCTGGCGCACGCGCGCGCTCACATGCGCGACGCTCTCCTCGGTATAGGGCAAGGGCAGCAGATCGTGCAGGTTGCGGCCGTGCGCGCCGGTCCAGCACAGGTGGTCGGACATCCACGCCGGCTCGATCGCATCGGCGAGTTTCTTCAACGCGGACAGGTAATCGCGATCCAGCGCATCCTGGCTGCCGATCGACAGCGACACGCCGTGCAGCACCACGGGATAGCGCTCGCGCATGCGGCGCAGCCAATCCAGCGGCTTGCCGCCCGGCACCAGGTAGTTTTCGGAAATCGCTTCGAGCCAGTCGACATCGCGGACGTCGAGCAAGGCCTCGTAGTGATCCGCGCGCAGGCCCAGGCCATAGCCCAGGGCAGGAAATCGCGGATCGGAGGTTTTCGTCATGGGAAAAATGTCGGCGGCCGGCGCGCATCGGCCGGCCGCCGAACATCATGTAACGATGGCTTACTTGGCCTTGGCTGCTTCCTGCGCGGCCTTGCAGGAGGCCTCGTCCTTCTGCATGGTGAAGCCAGCACCCTTGCACGAGTTCTGGCCCTTGCAGGCATTGGCCTTCGTCTTGCACGCGCCCGTGCCCTTGCACGAGGTCGAATGCGTACATTTCACTTGCGCGTGATCGCCGGCGGTGGCGTTGGCGGCGCTGGCGGTGGTGACCGCGAACAGGCCGGCAACGGCAGTGGCAAGCGCGAGACTCTTGATGGCGGAAGCTTTCATGGGAAGTCCTCTGAATGGGTTCGATTGTGGAGTGATCGTCACGCGCTGCCGCCTTTCATGCGAGCGGCGATTCCGCGGACGTCTTCAAGACCCGGGAATGCAGCGTCGTCTTTCACCCCGTGTGCATCCTACGCGCGAAAAGTTAAACCGACGTGGAAATCCATGCTGCAATGCGAAAGATTATTTCCGCGCGGCGGGTCAATACTGCCCGTCGGGCCACGCGGGGGCGCGGCATCCGCTCGAACCATCGTGTCTTCAAGGGAGAAACTATGTTCGCCACACTGTTGCGCTGTCAACAAACCCTGCTCGACGTCTGCGCGCGCCTGCGCTGGCTTGGCCCGCTGGCCTTGCGCCTGGGCTTCGGTTATTTCTGGCTGGAAACCGGCTGGGGCAAGCTGCACAACCTGGACGGCGCGATCGCGCGCTTCGTCGATTGGGGCCTGCCATTGCCGATGTGGAGCGCGCCGTTGTCAGCCGGCGTGGAGTTCCTCGGCGGTGCGCTGCTGATCCTCGGCCTGCTCACCCGCTTCACCTCGCTGGTGATGGCGTTCAACATGGTCGTGGCCATCGCCTTCGTCGTGATCAAGAACGTGGCGGGGTTGGACGAATTCGTCGAACTCGATGAATTCCTCTACATCCTGATCTTCTTCTGGCTGTTCCTCGCCGGACCCGGCAAGGCGAGCATCGATCGTTTGATCGAGCGGCGCCTGGGGTTGCGCAGCGGCGAGTGATTGCGCCGCACGCTGCGCGGTTTCGACCGCGCAGCGTGCCTGTCTGGCTCAATCCCTCTCGAAGCGGCTGAAGTAGGCTTTCGCCGCTTCCGCGCTGCCGCCGGATTT
>JAICYA010000312.1 GCA_025934455.1 Rudaea sp. | reverse complement strand
CATACGGCCCCTACGCCCCAAAACAGGCTGGGCAACAGCGAATCTATCCTAAGCCAAAGACAAAGGCAATGCAATCCTGTCGAAAAACGCCAATTCCATCGCGTTATTCGGCCGGTTGGTCGGTTGGCTGGCCGGCATGGCTATCGATCTTGGGACTGGCAAGCTGGGGCAGGAAATACCATGTACCATCGGCCTTTATCCATTTCTCCACCGCAAAGCCCATCGACTTCGTCTCCCCGGCCAAGCCGCCCAGGTTCAGGGTGTAACCGACCGACAGGTGCACCGTGCAGGTATCGGCGTCGCAGGTTTGCGAGTTGTACGCGACCGAGCTCCAACGCGTACCGCGGCCGCTCATGTTGTGGGCGTACTGCTCGCGGGAAATCGTCTTGCGGTAGCCGGGGGCAAGGTAGTCATACGCCTTGTCCGCCTGCTTCGCGATGAGGTAATCCCAGCGCTGCACGGACTTGGCCTTGATCACGGAAGCGTCTTCGTCCTTCCTGGCCATGCCGGCGCAGCCCGCCAACGCCAGCGCAACCGCGCCAGCGAACGCAATCTTCGCAAAATGTACTTTTTTACTTTTCACCTTGTGGATTCTCCTGGGATGCCGCGGGTTCTGGCTTGAGTGGAACGGCCTGCGCGGGCGCCGGCGCCTGGCTGGAGGCCGGAACGGCATTGCGGGCGCGCAGCGGCGCGAGGGACTCGAATTTTTGCTCGTATTCCTGCGTCATCTGCTGGGCTTCGTCGGAGCTGGTGATGACGCGCGGGGTGATCAGCACGATCAGCTCGGTGCGCTGCCGGGTCTTGGTCGTGCTGCCGAACAGGCTGCCGATTACGGGAATCTTGCTCAATCCCGGAACGCCGTTGCGTGAATCGCCGTCCTGATCCTGGATCATGCCGCCCAACAGGACAGTCTGCCCGCTTTGCACCGCAACCTGCGTATCGAGATTGCGCTGGTTGATGGCGGGATTCGGGTTGTTGGCCGTGACCGTACTGTAATCCGGCGACGTGTCTTCCTGACTCACTTCCATGTACACCAGGCCGCCCGGATTCACGCGCGGCGTGATGCTGAGGGTGACGCCGGTACTGATGTAATTGGCCTGGCCGATGCCGGTAGTCGAGATGCCGGTACCCGTCGTGGTACCGCCGTATCCGCCAAGGCCGACCAGCGAAGCCGAAATCACCGAAACCTGCGTACCCACCGTCAACTGTGCCTGCTGGTTGTTCATCACCACCAGCGAGGGCGAGGACAGGATCTTGGAGTTCCCACTCTTTTCGAGCGCGTTGAGCGCCACCTGGAAATTCTTGTTCAGGTACGAATAGAGCACGCCGGGGCCACCGCCATTCAACGATTGCGGGGCACCGCCGCCCAGCGAGACACGGTGGCGGTCTGACGAATTGCCCTGGTAATCGCTGCCGTATTGGAACCCGGTTCCGGAGCCCGCGTTGGAATTGTTGATAAGCCCGGAGAGCCACCATTGCACGCCGTATTGCAGGTTGCCGGTCAGGGTGACCTCGAGGATCTTCGCCTCGATCTGCACCTGCAGCGGCGCGATGTCCAGGCGATGGATGGCGGCGCGGATGGAATCCCATTCGCCGGGCGCGGCCATCACCAGCAACTGGTTGTTTTCCTCGATCGGCGTGATGCGGATGTCGGTCTGCTTGCCGCTTGTCGCCGTCGGCGTGGCGGCGCCGGTGCCGGTGGTGGTCAGATTCGCCGGGGCGGCATTGCGGCCACGTTGATTGCTCTGGTTCATCGCCGTGTTGTTGTAGGTGCTGCCAGCGCCCCCGACCCCGCCACGATTGTTGAACTGGCCGATGCTGACCGGTTTCAGGCCCGGCGCGACATTGCCGCTGTTGCTCGAGCGCTGGCTGACCTGGCCGGTGAAAATCGCGTTCAAGTGGTCGGACAGATCCACCGCCTTGACGTTCTTGACGTCGTACACGTAGAGCTGCGTGCCGTTCTCGCCCACGCCCTGGTCGAGCTTGTACAGCCAGCTTTCGGCCTTTTCCAGGTATTCCTTCTGCGGCGTGATGACGATCACCGAGTTCGTCGTTTCCATCGGGATGAAGCGAAACATGCCAGCCAGCGGCGACTCACCGGAGGCGCCGAAGATCTTGTCGAGTTCCGGCATGATCTTCGCCACGTCCATGTTGCGCAGGCCGTAGACGCCGACCGACATGCCCTTGAGCCAATCCACGTCGAAAATCTGGATCGTGCGCTGGTAGTTGGCCAGCTCGGACGCGGTGCCGGCCATGACCAGCAGGTTGCGCGCATCGTCCGCCGTGACCACCGCATCGGTCTTGGCATAGGGCTTGAGCAGCTTCTGCATTTGCGTGGCGGCGATGTACCGGAGCGGGAACGCGCGCACCTCGTAGCCCTTGGCGATGTTCGGCGGCGCGATGCGCGGGGTCAGGTTGCCCGGAATGGCATCCTTGACCGGCACCACGGCATAGCGGCCTTCCTTGAACACGAGCGCGTTGTTGGTCCAGCCGAGCAGCATTTGCAGAATCGGCATGGCCTGCTCGGGCGTAATGGGCCGGGCCGTGGAAAACGTCACGTTGCCGGTGACGTTCGGCGCGATCGTGTAGTTCTCGTGCAGCAGCGAGCCGAGGATGGCCTGGACCACTGCCTGGATGGGCTGGTTCTCGAAATTGAACGTGATCTGGCCTTCCGCCGCGCCCCTTGCATCGACCGGCGCGCGCGCGGCAGCCTCGTCGATGAACTGGCCGGTGCCGGGTTCGATGTGCGCCTCGGCCTTCTGATGCGATTTGTCTTCGGTGTCGATGTTGATCGGCTTCTCATCGTCGACCTTGCTCGCCGGCAACTGCGCCGGCGCGGCAGCCGGCGAAGCCATTTCGCGATTGAACTGTTGATCCGCGCCGAGCGTGGCGCACCCGGCCAATGCGGCGGTCAGCAGCGAAACTAGGATGATCGATGGGCGTAGGGACACGTGAAGCACTCCGTAGGTTTGCTACTGCTTTTGTTCGGCTTTTTGCTGGCGCAGGCGTTCGGCTTCCTCGCGCATCTGCCGGCGCCGTTCCTCGATGCGCTGCTGCAACGCTTG
>JAICYA010000272.1 GCA_025934455.1 Rudaea sp. | reverse complement strand
GGCTGCGCTTCGTCAGCGACAAGGCCATTGAAACGCCGGCGGCGCGCGCCGCGCGCGCGCAGTCCGCCGAGCAGGCCGCCGCTGCGCGCGCGATCGAAGAAGATCCATTCGTGCGGCAGATGCAGAACGAGTTCGGCGCGCGGGTCATTCCGGAAAGCATTCGACCATTGAGTACGAAGTAATCGAACATGAAAGGACAAATCGGACAATTGATGCAGCAAGCGCAGCGCATGCAGGAAGAGATGAAGCGCGCGCAGGAAGAGATCGCGAAGCTCGAAGTCACCGGCAACGCCGGGGGCGGCATGGTGAGCGTCACCATGACCGGCCGACACGAGGTGCGGCGCGTACAGGTGGATCGCAAGCTGATGGCGGACGATCCGGAAATGGCCGAGGACATGATCGCGGCGGCGATGAATGACGCGGTCAATCGGGTCGCGGAAGTCAGCCAGCAGAAACTCGGCGGCATGGCGCAAGGGTTGAGTTTGCCGCCCGGCTTCAAACTTCCATTCTGATGAGCAACGGTTCGACCCTCCTTGCCGAATTGATCGAAGCGCTGCGCTGCCTTCCGGGCGTGGGCGCAAAAAGCGCGCAGCGCATGGCGTTCCATCTGCTCGAACGCGATCGTCAGGGCGGCAAGCGATTGTCGAAAGTGCTGGATTCGGCGATGCAACGCATCGGCCATTGCGCACGCTGCCGCAACTTCAGCGAGGCGGAACTCTGCGCGCTCTGCGCCAGTCCCGCGCGCGACGCGCACACGTTGTGCATCGTCGAGACACCGGCCGATCTGCTGGCGATCGAGCAGGCCACCGGATTCCGCGGCCGCTATTTCGTGCTGATGGGCAGATTGTCGCCATTGGATGGGCTCGGCCCGGAAGAGCTCGGCCGCGATCTGCTGGAACGCCGCTTGCGCGAAGGTGAAGTGCAGGAGCTGGTGATCGCGACGAATCCGACCGTGGAAGGCGAGGCGACCGCGCACTGGCTCTCCGGACTGGCTCGCGCGGCATCCATTCGCGCCACGCGACTGGCGCACGGCGTGCCGCTGGGAGGCGAGCTGGAATATGTGGATCGCGGAACGCTGGCGCACGCATTCGGAAGCCGTCAGACGCTGGAGTGAGCAACATGCAAGACACCCTGTTCGACAAGATCATCCGCCGCGAATTGCCGGCCGACATCGTCTATGAAGACGACGAAATCCTCGGCTTTCGCGACATCGCACCGCAGGCACCGGTGCACGTATTGTTCGTGCCGAAGAAGGGATTTCCCACGCTCAATGATGTCGGCGCGGAAGATGCGGCGCTACTGGGCAAGCTGTTGCTGGCTGCAGCGGCTTACGCCAGGCGCGAAGGGTTCGCGAAAGCCGGCTATCGGTGTGTGATCAACTGCAACGAACACGGCGGCCAGACCGTGTTCCACATCCACCTGCATCTGCTGGCCGGACGACCGCTGGCAACGCCGCTCGGATAATCGAACACGCGCCTTGCTTTGCCCAGAAGTGCGGTCGCGGATGGCCGCAACCGATCTCCCCGACAATGCCGGTTGCCTGACGGATACCTGATCCTGTTTCAAGCCGGGACGATCGACGATCGCATGCTCAATGTCCGCCCGATTTGGTCGGCGGCGGTGGCGTGCGCGGGTGCACGATGATCACGCGCGGCGGGAAGAAGCCCGGCCCGAATCCCCATGGCCCGAAGAACGGGTCATAGAAGGGATCGTAGAACGGGTCGTAATACGGGCTCGGCGCATACATCGGCCGCTTCGGCCATAGATACACGACGTCCGCGGCGACACGCGGATAGCTGTAATCGTAATCGCCGACCTTGCGCGTTTCATTGCCGTCCACCGTGCCGGTCACGGTGATATCTCGGCCCTTGGCATAGACCTCGGGATCATAAAAGCCCTGCTTGCACGCAACGAAACGGCCACGGCTCTGCTCGCCGCGCGCCGGACGCGCCTGCGAATCCAGCGGTTCGTCGAGCACGAAAAAACAGGTCTCGCGTTCCTGCGGCTCGGTTTCGATGATGCGGCCGCCCCAGCGTACCCGCGTGCCCTGAGCCACGCCGTTGTTCGCGCTGTCCGGTGCGACCGTGGTGTAGGTGCCGGTCAACTGCTGCGGCACGGTTGCGCAGGCGCCCAGGCTCAGTGCGATCAGAGCAGGAAGAATCAATCGGCGTGACATGGCGTGCCTCGCTTGCGCCTGTTAGCGCGGTTGCACAGACGACCGCAATCCCTGCGTATTCATTTCGTTCCGGATCGAACCTATTTCACCACGCTTCGTGTACGAAAGGCGCGCACGGCACGTGAATAATTGCGCACTGGTTCAGCCGGCGGTGCAGAATGGCCGTAACGCAGCCGCAGGTATTCCTGAGCCAGCGCAGCCAGTTCGGTCCGGCGTTCCGGAAGCGCCAGCATGCAGCGTGCGAAGAAATCGCGCGGCCCTTCATGCATTGCGCGCACGCAACCTTGCCGCGCCAGTTTCCCCTCCAGGCGAAGCTGCGCAGCTTCCAGTCCGTCGCGCGGACGTGTGCGTGACCGCCGCAATGCGGCAAGCATGCCGATGCCGAGGATCACCACGATGCCGGCGGCCAGTGCAATCGCAAGCTGGCTCCATTCCAGATGCGGGATGCCGAACGGCGCCAGCAGCTCGCTCTGGCGCAGCGCATTGAAGCCGAGCACGCCGCTGTCCCACAGCCGATTGACGATATCCAGCCGATCGCGCACGCTCATCAGCCAATCGCTCTCACCGTCACCGTTGCCGATGCCGCCACCGTTCGCGGTGATCACGCGGCGCACCATCGCGGTCGGATCCACCCGCACCCAGCCGCGCCCGCGCAACCACACTTCCGACCACGCGTGCGCATTCGATTGGCGCACCAGCAGGTAATGCGCGTAGCCGTTCCAGAACCCGCCCTGGTAACCCGCCACCACGCGTGCCGGAATGCCGGCCGCGCGCATCAGGAAGGTGAACGCGCCGGCAAAGTGCTCGCAATAACCTTGCTTGGTGCCGAACAGGAAGTCGTCGATGCTGTCGTGGCCCAATGGCGGTGCGGCGAGGTTGTAAGCGAAGCCGCCGTCGCGAAACAGATCGAGCGCCTCGCGCACGATCGCTGCACCATCATTGCCGTGCTTCTCGCGCCAGGATTCTGCCAATGCGACTGCGCGCGGATCGTAGCCTTGCGGCAGCTCCAGCGCCGCACTGCGCAGGCGCGGGTCGATCTCCGGCGCCAGCACATACCGCGAAACGGATTCGACGTGATAGGTAATCGCATCATTGACCGGCGTGCGCACGCTCAGCGTGCGATCGGCGTCCAGCGTCGCGCCATTGGAGGCGTTTACCGGCATGTCCAGCGCAAACAGCCAATGTTTGCGTGTCGGTTCGAGCGTCACGTCGTAGCCGAACGCAGGCGCGCGGGTTTGCAGCGGCTGCGGCGCGCTGTTGCGGATACCTGCCGCGCCGGGCACCCAGGCGCGGCCATCGAAATACCACAGCACCAGTCCGCGAAAATATCGCGCAGCTGCCGGCGGCGGCGTGCCGTCGAAGCCGATCCGCATCGCGATGCTGTCGTCCG
>JAICYA010000380.1 GCA_025934455.1 Rudaea sp. | reverse complement strand
CGAAAACGCTGTGCCGCGCGATCGTCGCATTGATCGCGAGTCCGAATGCGATGGCCTTGTCCAGTGCCGCGCGATTGGGTACCGGCAGCGTGCCGGGCAGGGCCACGTCGAGCAGTGCCGCCTGCGTATTCGGCTCGGCCCCATAGGCCGTGGATGCGCCGGAAAACAGTTTCGACCGCGTCGACAACTGCGCGTGGATTTCCAGGCCGATGACAGGCTGCCAGCTCATGCGCCCGGCTCCCGTGTGTGCCAGTCGGTGACGAGCTGGAATTGATACGCGACCGCGAGCAGCGCGCTTTCCGCGAACGCCGGCGCGATCAGCTGCAGGCCAACGGGAAGATTCTCGCTAAATCCTGCCGGAATCGATATCGCGGGCAATCCGGCCAGGTTCACCGCCACGGTGTTGACGTCGGCGGCGTACATCGCGAGCGGATCGGACGTCTTCTCGCCGAGCTTGAATGCGACGGTCGGTGCGGTTGGCCCCGCAATCAGGTCGACAGACTTGAACGCGGCCGCGAAGTCGTTCGCGATCACGCGCCGCGCGCGTTGTGCACGCAGATAGTACGCATCGTAGTAACCCGCCGACAACGCATACGTGCCGATGAGGATGCGACGCTTGACCTCGGCACCGAAACCCTCGCCGCGGCTGCGCGTGTACAAATCCTCGAGTGACTGCGGATCGGCGCAGCGGTGGCCGTAGCGAACGCCGTCGTAGCGCGCGAGATTGCTCGAAGCTTCTGCCGGCGCGATCACGTAATACGCCGGGATCGCGAGCGCCGCATGCGGCAGGGAAACATCGACCAGCGTGGCGCCGAGTTTTTCGTATTGCGCCAGCGCTTCGCGCGTTGCCGCATCGACACCGGCCTCGACGCCCGCACCGAAATATTCGCGCGCAACGCCGATTTTTATACCTTGCAACTTTGTGGACAACGCACCAACGTAATCGTCGCAAGGGCGATCGACACTGGTCGCATCGCGCGCGTCGTGCCCCGCCATCGCGGCGAACACCTGCGCGCAATCGGCCGCGGTATGCGCCAGCACGCCGGCGCAATCCAGGCTCGACGCATACGCGATCATGCCCCAGCGCGAGACGCGGCCGTAGGTGGGTTTCAAGCCGGTGATGCCGCAGAATGCGGCCGGCTGGCGGATCGAACCGCCGGTGTCGGTGCCGGTCGCGAACGGCACGATGCCTGCGGCGACGGCCGCTGCGGAACCGCCAGACGATCCGCCGGGCACGCGCGTCGCGTCCCAGTGATTTCTCACCGCGCCGAAGCATGAATTCTCGTTCGACGAGCCCATCGCGAACTCGTCCATGTTCGCCTTGCCGATGGACACCGCCTGCGCATCGGCGAGCTTTTCCACCACGGCCGCATCGTAGGGCGGCACGAAATTTTCCAACATGCGCGAGGCGCAGGTGGTACGTATTCCATTTGTGCAAAAAATATCCTTGTGCACAAAGGGAATTCCGCATAGCGGCAGCGCTGCGCCCGCCGCGAGGGCGGCGTCGGCGCGGCGCGCGGCGCCGAGCGCGGCGTTCTCGTCGAGCGTGACGAAGGCGTTGAGGTCGCTACGCGCCTGCGCCGCCGCCAGCGCCTGTCGCGCCAACTCGATGGCGGAGATTTTGCGTGCGCGCAGGGCCTGCGCGAGTTGCGCGATATCCGAAGCCATCGCCGATGCCTAGCCGATCACTTTGGGCACGGCGTACAAACCACCGCGCGCGTCTGGCGCCAGCGCGAGCAGGACATCGGCGCGATCGGACGCGGTGAACGCATCCGCGCGCCAGGCCAGCGTTTGCGCGTGCGGATGCGCCATCGGCTCGACGCCATCGAGTGGCGCATTCGCCAACTGCCCGGCAAGATCGAGCACGCGCGAGAGATCGGCTGCTGTCTGCCCCGCATCCTGCGCCGGTATCGGCAGGCGCGCGAGCCGGGCGATGCGGGCGACGGTGGCGGTGTCGATGGCCATGGGCGATCCGGGGTGTGGGCGGGCGACGATAACACGGCGCGATCATCGCGGTGATGCGCGAAAAGCGTGCCGCAGGCCGCATTTTAACGGCATTTTTCCTTGCTTGTGCGGCGCCACGAATCTACACTGTCGCGCTTTTCGCGATCCCGCGAAAAACCCATCATAGAGTGCTTCATGTTCGGCTTAGGCAGATTCTTTTCCAACGACCTGTCGATCGACCTCGGCACGGCCAATACCCTCATTTACGTGCGCGGTCAGGGCATCGTCCTGAACGAACCTTCCGTCGTCGCCATCCGCCAGGACCGCGGCCCGGGCGGCCCGCGTTCGGTCGCGGCGGTGGGCGGAGACGCAAAACGCATGCTCGGGCGCACCCCCGGCAACATCGTCACCGTGCGTCCGCTCAAAGACGGCGTGATCGCCGATTTCTCGATGACCGAGGAGATGCTCAAGCAGT
>JAICYA010000231.1 GCA_025934455.1 Rudaea sp. | reverse complement strand
TCGGGGAAACGCTCGTCGAAGGACTTGGCCAGTTGCGCCAGGCGCTCAAGCATGGCGTCGTTGACGCGCAGTTGCGAGGCATCGGCGTCGTTCGGGCGAAAGCGCAGGGTCACGTCGACCTTGCCGCGCGTGAGTTTTGCGGCAACACGTTCGCGCAGCGCGGGTTCGATTGCGCGCAATTCGTCCGGCAGGCGCGGATTGAGTTCGAGGTAACGATGGTTGACCGAGCGCAGCTCGAACGCGAGCGCGCCCCACGGCGTATCGGTTTCCGCGCTCGCGAACGCGGTCATGCTGCGGATCATGGTTCGCTCCCCCGGCTTGATTGGCAGGCAATGGTAAACTTCCCGCCCGCTCTTTTGGGATTTTTCCATGCCTCCCGCTTCGATAACTGCCGGTTCGCGCCCCTCCGGCCGCGCGCCTGACCAGCTGCGCACCGTCACCATCGAACGCCGCTACACACGCCACGCCGAAGGCTCCGTGCTGGTTGCGTTCGGCGACACGCGCGTGCTGTGCACGGCCAGCATCGAAGACAAGGCGCCGCCGTTCCTGCGCGGCAAGGGCGAAGGCTGGATCACCGCCGAGTACGGCATGTTGCCGCGCGCTACGGGCGAGCGCACCGCGCGCGAGGCCGCGCGCGGCAAGCAGGGCGGGCGCACGCTGGAGATCCAGCGCTTGATCGGGCGCGCTTTGCGCGCCTGCGTGGATCGCAACGCGCTGGGCGAACGCACGATCACGCTCGATTGCGACGTGCTGCAGGCAGACGGCGGCACGCGCACGGCAGCGATCACCGGCGCCTATGTTGCGCTGGTCGATGCGATCAACTGGCTCAAGGCGCGCGACAAGATCAAGCGCGATCCTTTGCACGGTGCGGTCGCGGCAGTATCGGTCGGCATTTATCAGGGCAAACCCGTGCTCGATCTCGACTACGCCGAGGATTCGGCCTGCGACACCGACATGAACGTGGTGATGAACGACGGCGGCGGCTTCATCGAGTTGCAAGGCACCGCCGAAGGTCATGCCTTCCGGCGCGAGGAACTCGACGCCCTGCTCGGCCTTGCGCAAAAGGGGATCGGCGAACTTCTGCAAAAGCAGCGCGAAGCGTTGTCGGCATGAATGCGCATGTGGCGATGATCGCCGTGCTCGTGCGCGACTACGACGAGGCGATCGCCTGGTATCGTGACGCACTCGGCTTTGCGCTGCTCGAAGACGAGGATCGCGGCGGCGACAAACGCTGGGTGCGCATGGCGCCGTCCGGAAACGCGCAGTTCAGCCTGCTGCTCGCGCGCGCGACGACGCCTGCGCAAAGCGCCGCGATCGGCAATCAGCACGGTGGGCGCGTCGGCTTTTTCCTGCACACCGACGACTTCGCCCGCGACCATGCGCGCCTCGCCTCGGCCGGCGCACGGTTCGAGGAATCGCCGCGCCATGAGGCCTATGGCACCGTCATCGTGTTCAAGGATTTGTACGGCAATCGCTGGGACTTGATCGAACGGCGCGCATGAAACCAGTTCCCATGAATCTGGTCTTCGCCAGCAGCAACGTCGGCAAGTTGGGCGAGATGCGCGAAATCCTTTCTGACCTCGACATCGAACTCGTCGCGCAATCCGAACTTGGCATTGCCGATGCCGAGGAAACCGGCAGCACCTTCGTCGAGAATGCAATCCTGAAAGCGCGACATGCGGCGCGCGCGTCCGGATTGCCCGCGCTCGGCGACGATTCCGGCATCTGTGTGGACGCACTCGACGGCGCGCCGGGCCTGCGGTCCGCGCGCTACGCCGGCACACACGGTGATTCGGCGACGAACATTGCCAAACTGCTCGACGCGCTGCGCGACGTGCCCGATGCGCAACGCACAGCCCATTTTCATTGCAGCATCGTCCTGCTACGCAAGCCCGACGATCCCGCGCCGCTGATCGCCGAAGGCCGCTGGCACGGCACGATCCTGCATGCGCCACGCGGCGATGGTGGCTTCGGCTACGACCCGGTGTTCTTCGATCCGGCATTCGGCAAGAGCGCCGCGCAACTCGATGCCACGACGAAAAACCGCGTCAGCCATCGCGGGCAGGCGCTGGCGAAGTTGCGCGAGTTGCTGCACGCATGACCGCGATTCCGCTGTCTTTGTACATCCACATTCCCTGGTGCGTGAAGAAGTGCCCGTACTGCGATTTCAATTCGCACAACGCGCCGCAGTCGTTGCCGCAGGATGAATACGCCACCGCGTTGCTCGCGGACCTGGATCAGGATCTGCCGCTCGCGCAAGGCCGTTCGCTGCAAAGCATCTTCTTCGGTGGCGGCACGCCTAGCCTGTTTTCGCCGGATGCCATCGCACGAATCCTGGATGGCGCGGCGCAACGACTCGCGTTCTCGCCCAATATCGAAATCACGCTGGAGACGAATCCCGGTACGGTCGAACACGGGCCGTTCGCCGATTATCGCCGGGCTGGCGTGAACCGCATCAGTTTCGGCGTGCAGAGTTTCGACGATGCCGCACTCCAGCGTATCGGTCGCATTCACGACGCGAGCCAGGCCGAGCGCGCAGTGAAATCCGCGCAGGACGCCGGCATCGAGAACCTGAACCTGGATTTGATGTATGCGCTGCCGCAGCAAACGTTGGCCGGCGCATTGGCCGATGTGGAAAAAGCGATAGCGCTGCAAACCCCGCATTTGTCGCATTACCAGTTGACGCTGGAGCCGAACACCGCGTTCGCCGCCAATCCGCCGCCGTTGCCGGACGACGATTCCGCTTGGGACATGCAGGATGCTTGTCAGGCGCAGCTTGCCGCCGCCGGATTCGGACAGTACGAAGTATCGGCCTACGCGCGCGCGGGCCGCGAGTGCGCACACAACCTCAATTACTGGAATTTCGGCGACTACATCGGCATCGGCGCGGGTGCGCACGGCAAGGCAACCGACACTGGCGGCACGGTGCACAGACGCTGGAAAGTCCGCGCGCCCCGAGGCTATCTCGAACACGCCGCGACGTCGCGACGCATTGGCGGCGACGACGCGATTGCGCACGAACAATTGCCGTTCGAGTTCATGCTCAATGCGCTGCGCCTGAATGCGGGCTTCGCGCCGGCGGATTTTTCCGCGCGCACCGGCCTGCCGGAAAGCGCCATCGCAGCGCAATTGGCGCAAGGACAGGCGCGTGGATGGATCGAACGCGCTCATGAGCGCATCCGTGCCACGGAACTTGGACAGCGTTTTCTCAATGACGTGATAGCGCTGTTTCTCCCGGAGCGCACGCCATGAACCGTCCCTGGTGCGCGACCCCAGCCTCGACATCCCTGTCGAGTCGCTCACCGGAGCGAGCTGCGCTTCAACGCAGCTCGCGAAAGCCTCCGGTTCGCCCGCCGCATGACTGACGTTCTCGTGATCCACTGCCCCTATTGCGGCGAAAGCTACGAGACGGCTGTGGACTTGTCCGCCGGTTCACAAAGCTATGTCGAGGATTGCGCGGTGTGCTGCCGGCCCATCGAGATCGCGCTGCGCGTAGGCGACGACGGCGAATTGCTGGACGTTTCGACGCGCACCGACCGCGACTGATCTTTGCTACACTGCCGCCTATGCGGGATTGGGCTCGACGCCTTATCGTGTACGGATTTCTTGGGCTATTTGGTGTAGTGGGTATCGTGTTCGTGGTTATCGCCGTCGGTTCGGCTATCCATCGCGAAGCTTTTATTCGAACGGCGCTACGTACGCGAGGCACAGTGACGGAAATGCGGCCCACGCGTTCCACTCGCACCGGAGCAGGTACATACGTTCCCGTATTTCGCTATACGGCGGACGATGGCGAGACCTACCTCGTTGTTTCCGACGTGTCCGTTGGGGCTTCCGCTTTTTCAACCGGAGAGAAAATCAGCGTTCTTTATCAGCAGGGCCATCCTGAAAGCGCGCGGATCGACGCCTTTACGCCACTATGGCTTTACTCGGTTATCTTCGCTATCGGCGGCGTTGTGTTTGCGAGCGTGCCAATCTTCGTCCTTTTGAATCGCAATCGCAGAAGCTAGGCGCGACCTTCGCGTGAATCCTTATAGTTACCTGCCTTTTCACTAAAACTTGCATTGACATCAAG
>JAICYA010000228.1 GCA_025934455.1 Rudaea sp. | reverse complement strand
GGCGATCCCGCGGCGAAAATCGACGACATCGAAAACATCGCGCTCGTGTTCAAGGACGGCGTCGCCTACGATCCGGCGAAGCTGATCGATTCGGTGCGCGGGATGGTCGGGATCCGCTGAGCGGCTTGCAGCCGCCAGTACGCCGATCCGTACGTCTTTCCTCGCCTGGCGCGCGCCGGTTCTAGCGGTGGCCGCGCTTGCGCACGATCAGCATCGCCAATTCGAGAGACTGTTCGTAATTCAGGCGTGGATCGACATTGGATTTATAGGCCCGCGCGAGGTCGGCTTCGGCCAGGTCGCGCGCACCACCCAGGCACTCGGTGACGTTTTCGCCGGTCAGTTCCAGATGCACGCCGCCCAGGCGCGTGCCGTGCGCGGCATGGATGTCGAAGGCCGCGTCGAGCTCGGCGCGGATCTTGGCGAAACGCCGTGTCTTGTCGCCGTTCGCCAGCGCCTCAGTGTTGCCGTGCATGGGATCGCAGCACCACAGCACGCGCCGGCCTTCCATCTTTACCGCCTGCAGCAGCGACGGTAGTTCGCTGGCGATCTTCGCAGCTCCCATACGGTGAATCAATGTAATACGGCCTGGCTCGTTGTCCGGATTCAGCACGTCGAGCGTGCGCAGCAGCGTATCCGGCGACACGCCGGATCCGATCTTGAGTCCGATCGGGTTGCGGATGCCGCGGCAGTATTCGACGTGCGCGCCGTCGAGCTGCGCCGTGCGCATGCCGATCCACGGGAAATGCGTGGCCAGATTGAACCAGCCCCACTGGCGCGGCACCTGGCGCGTCTGCCCCTGTTCGTAATGCAGCAACAGCGCCTCGTGGGAAGTATAGAAATCCACCTTGCCGAAACTGCCGATCTGGCCGGCCAGGGTTTCCATGAAACGCACCGAATCGCCGATCGCCTCGACCATGCGCCGGTATTCGTCCTGCAACGGCGAATGCTCGACCCAGGCCAGGTCCCAGTATTCCGGGTGATGCAGGTCGGCAAAGCCGCCGTCGATCAGGGCACGGGTGAAGTTCATGGTCAGCGCCGATTTCGAATGGGCTTCGATAAGGCGCTGCGGATCCGCACGCCGCGCGGCGGCGGTGAATTCCGGCGCATTGACGATGTCGCCGCGATAGCTGGGCAGCGTCTCGCCATCGTGCGTTTCGGTATCGGCCGAGCGCGGCTTGGCGTACTGGCCAGCAAAACGCCCAACGCGAACCACCGGCAACTTGAGCCCGTGCACGAGCACCAGGCTCATCTGCAGGAGCACCTTCAGCCGATTGGAGATGATGGGCGACGTGCAATCGGCAAAACTTTCCGCGCAATCGCCGCCCTGCAACAGGAAACAGCGGCCTTCGGCGGCATCGGCCAGCTTGTGCTTGAGCGCGAGGACTTCCCACGACGTCACCAGCGGCGGCAACGCGTGCAGTTGCGCCAGCGCGGCGGCGAGCGCATCGGCGTCCTGATACGATGGCTGCTGCACCGCCGGCTTGCGCTGCCACGAATCCGGCGCCCAGTCACTGGGCTCGCGGACGGCGCTCAGGTTGCGCGGATCGGCTTGCATCGGCATCGCTCATGTTGCGCTGCGGCATTCCATCATGCCACAGCGGCAGCGCCATGCAAGCACCCGATTCAATGGAAGCGGCTCAATCGCGGCGGCGGAATCCCGCCCACAACGCTCCCGCGCCGATCAGCGCGTAGCAGACGAAGGTCCACACCGGCATCGACATGCCAAGCAAGGTCCAGTTGACTTGCGCGCAGTCGGCGTGCCCGGTAAAGGCCTGCTGGACAGTTTTGCTCCACGCGTACTTGATGGAATAGTTCTCGACCCAGTAATTCCACCCCGGCGCGCAACCAGCCATCGGATCGGGTGGTTGCTGCTGCACCCAGACGTGGTAGGCGGCGAGGCCAGCGCCCACCGTCGCCGCAAGCAAGACGAGCAAGCCGTAGACGCGCCGACCGGTTGCGCGTGGCCCATGAATGGCGCCGGCGAGAAAGGCGACGCCCATGGCGATGAACGCCAGGCGCTGGAAGATGCACAGCGGACACGGCTCTATGCCGAGCTGGAATTGCACGAAGTACGCATAAGCGAGCAAGGCAAGGCAGACGGCGAACCCGGCGATGCACTGCGTGCGGAACGGCCAGCGGAAAGGATTGAGCATTCGGGATCCCGATTTGGACGATGCGACTCAGACCATGCGCACACGCCGATGTTCCGGCGCAAGAAATGCAAAGGCCCCGGCAGTTTCCCGCCGAGGCCTTGAGAACACGATACGAAGCGGCTTACTCCGCGGCTTCGGTTTCGACGCGCGGCCGGTCGACCAACTCGACGTAGGCCATCGGCGCAGTGTCGCCGGCGCGCATGCCGCACTTGAGGATACGCAGGTAACCGCCCTTGCGCTCACGGTAGCGCGGGCCAAGCTCGACGAACAGCTTGCCTACCGCAACCTTGTCGCGCAGGCGCGCGAACGCGAGGCGGCGATTGGCAACGCTGTCGGCCTTGGCCAGCGTGATGAGCGGCTCGGCGACGCGGCGCAATTCCTTGGCCTTGGGCAGCGTGGTCTTGATCAATTCGTGCTTGAACAGCGACGACGCCATGTTCTTGAACATGGCCTCGCGGTGGCTCGAGGTTCGGCTCAAGGCGCGACCGGATTTCATGTGACGCATAAGTAATTCCTTTGTGTAACTTTATAATTGTATCGTTTTCCAGACGATTCCGAAAAACGTGAACTCTTGGTTCGCGGGGACAGCGCCCCCGTTGGACTTTGGTGAATCAATTCATTTGCATGCCGGAAGACAGGCCCGAGGGCGGCCAGTTTTCCAGCTTGGTGCCGAGCGAAAGGCCGCGTGCGCCGAGCACATCCTTGATTTCGGTGAGCGACTTCTTGCCCAGGTTCGGCGTCTTCAGCAATTCGACCTCGGTGCGCTGCACCAGGTCGCCGATGTAGTAGATGCTTTCGGCCTTCAGGCAATTCGCCGAACGCACGGTCAGTTCCAGGTCGTCGATCGGGCGCAGCAGCACCGGATCCACGCCGGATTTCTCGGCCTTGGCGTCGCTGCTCTCGCGGCGGCTGAAATCACCGAACACGGTGAGCTGGTCCATCAGGATCTCAGCCGACTTGCGCACCGCTTCCTCGGCGTCGATCGTGCCGTTGGTTTCGATGTCCAGCACCAGCTTGTCCAGGTCGGTGCGCTGCTCGACGCGGGCGCTGTCGACTTCATAGGCAACGCGGCGTACCGGGCAGAACGAGGCATCGAGCTGCAGGCGACCGATCGGACGCGATTCCTCGTCCGGACGGCGGCGCGACGTGGCCGGCACGTAGCCGACGCCACGCGCGATCTTGATGCGCATGTTCAGCCCGATATCCTTGGTCAGATGGCAAAGCACGTGCTCGGGATTGAGGATCTCGACGTTGTGGTCGACCTTGATGTCGCCGGCCGTGACCACGCCCTTGCCCTTCTTGGACAAGGTGACGGTGGTTTCATCGAGGTTATGCAGACGAATCGCGATGTCCTTGAAGTTGAGCAGGACTTCGATCACGTCTTCCTGCAAGCCTTCGAGCGTCGTGTATTCGTGCAGCACGCCGTCGATTTCAACTTCGATGACCGCCGCGCCGGGAATGGACGACAGCAGCACGCGCCGCAGCGCATTGCCGAGGGTATGGCCGAAACCGCGTTCCAGCGGCTCGACGACGACGCGTGCGCGGTTGATACCGGTACGTTCGACATGCAGGCCGCGCGGGCGCAGGATGGTAGTAGGCGAATTTGCCATGGACTACGCTCTCCAAGAGTTATTGATAGGGCGCAAAACCGGGTGTCCTGCCGCGGTTTGCTCGCAAACGGTCGCGGCACAGCCGCGCCACGTTTGTCGCGGCGGGCACTTGCGTATCCGCCGCGTCGGCACATCCTGTGCCGAAGCGGATATTCAACAAATTACTTCGAGTACAGTTCGACGATCAGCGATTCGTTGATGTCGCTGGGCAGGTCCGAACGTTCCGGCAATGCCTTCAGCGCACCGGCGAACTTCTTCGCATCCACTTCGATCCAGCTCGGCGCCAGATCCATTTGCTGCGACAGATTCAGCGCCTCGGTGATGCGCAGCTGGCCGCGC